>CAZBUF010000538.1:0-2164 GCA_964495025.1 uncultured Bacteroidales bacterium
AGCCCTTAGAGCTCATTTTAATTCCCCATTTGCTGCCGGCCATGATAATATTGCCGTCAGGTGCCAGTGCCAGCGAATTTACTTCTCCTACGCCTGTAAAAACCCTTTTCCACAGTTTCCTGCCATTATCATTAATGACCATTACCGAATAGTTCTTCAGTGAATCGTTATTCACATAACCACCGATAAATATCTCATTATTGCCGTTGATCAAAAGAGAGGTGGCTTCCCATTTACCAAGGCTCCTGTTCCACAGCTTTTTGCCGTCGGCATCTATCTTGAATATCCACACCTCGCGTGATGCTGAATCCCGGCTAAGGAAAGTATATCCCAGGGCGATGATATCATCGGCGGAATTTACGGCAACCTTGCTTATATGGTCCTCATACCTGTCCCCTATCCTCTTGTTCCATATCATTTTCCCTTCGGCATCAAGTTTCAATACCCATGCATCGTTCCCTGCGGAATCTTCCTGAAGTGTATTGCCGCAAATAACGTATTTATTGTCAGAAGTGACGGCCAGGCCTCCCGCTGTTTCAATGTTCTTTTCATTATCAAAGCTTTTCGACCATAGCAGGTTGTCCCAGTTAATATTATTATTTGTCAGGAACTTCGTTCCAAGGTCCCGTGATTTAAGGTTAAATATGTCGATATACTGTGTCCCGTCAGGATATTTCCTGATAAACTCATTGTAAGCTTCAAGTGTCTGTATCCTTTTGGCCTGTTCGTAAAGCAGCTGCTTCTGGAACTTCATGGCCTCTGCCACCTCCAGTGCTTCGGGATACTGAATTATAAAATCGCCGTACGACTGAAGTGTGTTTAATCTTCTGGCTCTGGCAAAAGCTGCGGCATTTCTTCCCTTTATGGCGGTGCTGTACTCTTCTGCATCAGGGTAGTTCTTCATATACTGTTCATAGGCTTCAACAGTATTCATGTTTTTCACTTTTTCAAATGCCAGCTTATTCCTGTATTTTATCGCCTTGCCTATCTGTGCTGCATCGGGATACTTTGTCATGAACTCAAGGTATCCGTCGAGGGTATTCATCTTCTCGTATTTCCTGAATTCCAGCTGGTTTCTTATATGCACAACATTGTCGTAAAACCTGAAATCAGGAAATTTCTCTATCATCTCGTAAGCAAGCGCCAGGTTATTTTCTTCCCTTATATATTTTATAAGTGTTGCTTCAATAGTACCTATGGCATGCTCCATCTTCTTATCCGGGGAACGGCTGCTTCTCCTTACCTCGGTATTTGCAAAATATTCGCCGACTATTACTTTCTCCTCCTCTGTAAGGTTGTCGAGGTTCTTATCAACAACGTTCATATATGACCACGACTGTATGATGTTATGCATCGGGGACTTCTCATCGCCATAGATCAGTCCCATGCCAAAATTTGCAGCAGCATTTTTCTTATCTGTTATTAATATCCCGCTGAATTCATCCTTTGCTTTGTCATAATCAAGCTTCTCGAGATTCCTGTAGGCCTTCTTAATGTTCTGGGCATTCACACAAAGTGATAATAATATTAGCGGACAGATGAAATATATTCGTTTCATACGTTTATGATTTAATAATTAACGTTACTATCTTTTTACCAGCATAAACTCGACCCTTCTGTTCCGGGCGCGCCCTTCATCGGTGAGGTTAGTGTCTATAGGCCTTGTCTTGCCGTAACCTACAGCTTCCATACTTACAGGGTGTACTCCTGTGCTGACAAGGTAGTCGACCACAGCTTTTGCCCTCCCTTCCGACAGTTTCTGGTTATAGCTGTCAGAGCCCTCACTGTCAGTATGGCCTGATATCTCTATTCTCGTGATATTATTCGTGGTCATGAACCGTGATACTTTATCAAGCTCCCCATAAGATTCGGGCAACAAGGCGGTCTTGCCAAACTCAAAAAATATGTTCTCAAGTACTATGGCTGAACCCTCCTCGATGTTCTTCAGGCCCTCCTCGAACTCATCGGTAATAACCTCCGGCTGAACAAACGTCACAGTACCTGTTGACAGACAATTGTTCGCGTCAGAAGCAGTATATGTATGGATGCCTGCCGGCAGGTTCCTCAGCTCCGTGCCTGTTCTTTTGTTGCTCCACATCACTTTGTAGGGGGGGGTACCGCCAAGGATGCCTATTCTTATAGAGCCGTCATCAACAATTTTCTT
>CAZBUF010000539.1:0-8102 GCA_964495025.1 uncultured Bacteroidales bacterium
TCTCCGCAAAACAAAAACAATTGCCCCGAAAGGGGCATTTTTCTTTTAAGCGTCCCCTTTATGGGATCACGACCGGAGGGAGTAATCCCCGGGCCTCTGTATTTTATGATTTTCAGCCGTTGCTTTTACAGCTTGTAATAGATCTGAAATCCGGCATCAATGCCTAACCTCGACTGCAGATCAACATCTTTTTGCTTTGTGAATGAATAACCGAAGATACCTTCAATGCCAATATTCTTGGTAAGCATATATGCAACACCCATTCCTGCTCCACCTAATATTGAAGTGGCCGAATTGGAATTATTTCCAACTTTTGTTGAGTTACCCTGAAAACCAATATTAGCTGTTATAAAAACAAGCATATCATCCATTTCCTGGACATAATACCTGAAAAATGGTACCAGTCCGTATCCGATATTTCTGTAATCCTCAGCTTTATTCAAATATAACTGGACACTCGCACCAATTGCTATATCGTCGTTAACAAAGTATCCTATATCGGGAGCAACGCCTATATAAAATGCTGTAGCACCTCCGAAAGTCAGATTTGTTCCTGCATTACCGCCTAATAAAAGTGTTCCCTTTTCCGTTTGTGCATAAGAACCAACCAGAAATAAGGAACAAACCAGAAAGCTAACAATAGTTTTTGTTTTCATAATTTCAGTTGTTAAGGATTTAAATTTGGTATAAAATTGTTTTAATTGTTCATGCGTTAATGTTAAGCTATTTTATCAGATTATGAAAAAAGCCGAAAGTAAATAATTTATATAAATTATACAAATTTAAACATAAGCTGACAGATTTTGATAATCGCTCACCGGCAACTTTTATATTCATATTTGTACAGGATAAAAACTTTCCGGTACTTCAATATATATTGTTATATTATTTTTAGCAGAAAGCACCAATCATGATTTTTACAGATTTAAATTATTGACATTCAATGTTTTTATTTACATTTGATAAACAATTCCTGAAATAGGCTAACAAAATATAATAATGAGTAATAATGTATTATATTTCAGTGGGCCGGTTACGCAAAATACCGGATTATATTACTCAGTTTATACCCGTATTATTCAGAAAATCTTATGCTATGAAAGATAAAAAAGGCAGTGGAAAACACAGACAAACTACCAGGGACTCAAAGGGAAAATCCGATGACAGGAATGTACCGAAATCATTGGAACCTGAACGCAAAGATTCGCGAACCATAAGTAACAAGTTGTATAACAAGGAACTTGTCAAGCTGCAGATCGAACTCGTAAAACTTCAGGAATGGGTTAAACTTAAGGGACTCAGAGTAGTAGTGATTTTCGAAGGCCGTGATGCTGCAGGTAAGGGAGGTACTATTAAGCGTATTACCCAGAGGCTAAACCCGAGAATTTGCCGTGTTGTCGCCCTTGGAACTCCCACGGAGAGGGAAACGACACAATGGTATTTTCAGCGTTATGTGGCACATCTTCCGGCAAGCGGGGAAATAGTGATGTTCGACCGCAGCTGGTATAACAGGGCCGGGGTTGAGCATGTCATGCGATTTTGCACGGATGAGGAGTACCATGAATTCATGCGTACATGCCCTGAATTTGAAAGAATGTTAATCCGTTCCGGAATAATCCTGATAAAATATTGGTTCTCGGTATCGGATGAAGAGCAGGAACGCAGGTTTCAAAGCAGGATTAACGATCGTACAAAACGATGGAAGCTAAGCGCCATGGATATGGCATCACGTGAGAAATGGGTTGAATATTCGGAATCAAAAGATGAGATGTTCAAATATACGGATATCAAACAGGCACCCTGGTACGTAGTACCTGCAGACAATAAGAAAAGGGCAAGGCTAAACTGCATATGCCACCTGCTAAGCCTTATTCCATATGAAGATTTGACTCCCAAACCATTAAAGCTGCCTCCAAGGCAGGAAAATAAAGCGTATGTGAGGCCGCCGATTTCAGATCAGACTTTTGTACCGGAGATATATTAATAAGTTATATAAGATGTTAATTACGATAATGCCTGGTCAATATCTCCTATTATATCTTCGGCATTTTCCACTCCAACAGCAAGCCGGATAAGACCGTCCTTTATCCCGAGCGCCTCACGTTCTTTCTTATTACATTTATAATAACTTATAGTTGCAGGGTGTGTTATGAGAGATTCAACACCTCCCAGACTCGGGCCTATATTTATAACATCGAGCTTGCTTAAAAAGTTCAGTACATATTCCGTATCATCCTTAACCTCAAAAGTAACAACACCACCGAACCCGTTCATTTGTTTTATGGCAACATCATGATGCGGATGGCTTGGCAGTCCCGGATAATAAACGCGTCTGACATCAGGTCGTTTTTCAAGGTATTCCGCCACTGTTTGTCCGTTCTCATTGATCCTTTTCATGCGAATTTCAAAAGTTTTTAATCCCCGGATCAATAAATATGCTGAATTGGGGTCGATCACACCTCCCGTTATTTTAAGATATTCCCTTATAGGGTTTGTTAATTCCTTTTTGCCAAGTAAAACCCCGCTTAGCAAATCATTATGGCCGCCAAGGTATTTCGTACAGCTGTGGATAATAAGATTAACACCATATTCAAGTGGCCTCTGGTTGTATGGTGTAGCAAATGTGCTGTCAGATATAACAAGTATATCCCTGCCACTGAATATACCCATTAATTTTTCAAGGTCCATTATATTCAGGTATGGGTTGGTTGGTGATTCTGAGAAAAATATCCTTGTATTCGGCCTTATTGCATTTTTTATTGCATCATAATCGCACATTTTAACAACCGTGCATCCTATGTTAAACCTGTCAAGGCATGTCTGGCAAAAATCCAGCGTACGTTTATATGCATCATCTGTTATTATAATATGGTCACCGGATTTTAGCAATGCAAATAATGTTGTTGTAATTGCACTCATTCCCGATGAGAACAGCACGGCATCTTCAGCTTCTTCAAGATCAGCCAGTTTTCTTTCCGCAGCAAACTGCGTGGGATGGCCATAGCGACCGTACTCAAACCGGTCGAAATCTCCCTTGGCCAGCTTCTTTATTTCTTCAATATTTTTGAAGATAAATGTTGAAGTCTGAACAATAGGTGTGGTAATTGAACCATATTCATTATAGCGTATCTCGCCTGCATGAACCGACTTCGTTGAAAAACCCAGTTTTTTATTTTTTTTCATCTGAGATATAATTTTTAATATTGGTTTGCTTCAGTGTTGAATCCCGATATCTCTATTTGTGGCTTTTCACCACGTGTATCAGCATGTTCCATTTCCATATATATGGTACGGTGTTCACCCGGCATAAGAGAAATATAGTTATCGCTGTATAATACAGGTAATATGCGGTCACGGCTTTTTTCACGCACCACCTTCAACCTGACCATTAGAGCCGGATATTTTGAGGAATTCATCAGCCGGGTTTCTATATACCATCGGTTATTTTTCATTTCGATCAGTGATTCTGACTCCAGGCGTATTTCAGGGATATTCATCAAATCCCTGTAATTACCTTCTTCCAGTCCCCTCCAGTAAAAGTTCTCTGACAATGTATCATCACCTTTCAGAAGTTTCAGCCTTAGGAAATATACGCTGGTCAGATCCGGTGGATATTCAATGCCTGTACAGGGAATCATACTGTCTTCATGGCAATCCAGGGAGACTTTTTTCGCGGACACAACCTTACCGTCCATGTTTATTACTTCCGCTATGGCAGTGAGTCCTGAGCCGTCTTTGGTACTGTAGTTGACAACTTCAATACTGTCGGACAAGGGGTTCCACTGAATATGTAGTGGCTCTGACGCTTTTTTACAGCCGAAGTATGCTGCTGTAGGTTCAAAGTAATAGTCATATGTCTGCCAGACCATGGAGGGCCATGCAGGGTGGCTCATCCATATTATCAGGCCCATCCTGTTCCTGCTTTGTGCTTCAAACATGGCACGGTAACCTTCATAATTGATCCACTGCGCCAGTGATACCCACTCATTTGCATTATCTGCTTTGCCAAAGCTTTTTTCAAGGCGTTCACGAAAAAAGTTTCCACCCTGTGCACCATAGAGGCAAAAGTCATGTAACCCCCACATCCTTCCCTGTGGCCACATTGCAGAATCCGGCATCATCATTTCAAGGCTTTCGGCAGTAACAATATTTGGCATACCCATTTCACTGTGCAGCTTTTCGGTTGCCCTTTCTTCGAAGTAATACTTTAGCGGCATAGCCCTGTATGGCCCATATCCGCTTACTGGCCCTTCTGATGAATGGGAAATATAATGAATGCCGGGATGTATGTCAGGAAGTATCTGCCTTATCCTCTTATCCAGCTCTTCAGGAGGATTACCTTCATTACGGCCGCAGTACAGAACGATAGAGGGATGATTGCGGATCCTTAGTACCATGTCTTTGACGTTTCTCATAAACATTTCATTATCATCAGGATTAGGCCCGTCCACCGGGTTGGCCAGCCAGAAATCCTGCCATATCATAATGCCATTTCTGTCGCATGCCTCATAAAACTCCTCATCGGCAGTCTGGCCTACCCAGTTACGTATTATTGTAAAGTTCATGTCCTTATGGTAGCGTGTGGCAATGTCATATTCCCTGGCACGGTAACGCAGCATTGATTCGGAGAAGCCCCAGTTTCCGCCGCGGCCCACAAATCGCCTGCCATTGATCCAAATTTTCAATGTGCCTCCGTCTTCACTGTATGTCAGCTGTCGTATTCCTGTACGGAATGATTTTATGTCAGATACAATATTCTCTTTTGTTACAAATTTCAGCTCCACGTCATACATGTTTTGATTGCCATATCCTGCAGGCCACCATAACCGCGGATCCTGTATTCTCAGTGCAGGGTATGCCGAAGGATCAAGTCTGACTTTTTTAACAGCCGACGCCTCTAATGTAACCTGCTGCTCAACGGATATACTGCCAAATTTTACCTGCAGTGTCCCTTCAACCTCTGATGTATTGTAATTGCGAAGAAGCAATCCGATACTGATGCCGGCGGTTGAAGTATCGGGAAGCGGCAGGCTGCTGGTGATAAAAGGATCATTGATAGTGACGGGTCCACTTACTGTAAAGTAAACATCGTTCCATATACCTGTATTACGGCCTCGTATCGTTGGTATCCAGTCCCAGCCAACAGATGCGTGGAAAGTAGGGTTATCAGCACCCAGCTCTCCTCCGTTGCGGTCAGGGCTCATTAATGTCTGTTCCGTTACGTATCCGGGAGTGGCATTTTTTTCTATCAGCACAGCCAGGGCATTTTTCTGTCCCGCGATAAGGATTTCTGAAACATCAAAATTCCCGCGTATGAAAGCACCATCTATGCGGCCAAGAAAATGGCCGTTTAAAAAAACCCGGGCTTTCCAGTTAATACCGTCAAAATTCAGATATATACGTTTTCCTGCGTAGGATGGGGGTGCAATGAATTCTGTGCGGTACCAGAAGTCGCTGTAAAAGAATGATTCGGAGATCATCAGCTGGTTATCTCCGAAATTTGGGTCGGGCAGTGTCCCTGCATTAAGGTAACTTACAAGAACTGTTGCCGGCACAGTAGCAACCACCCAGTCATTGTCACTGAATCCCTTTTCTGATAATGTTTCGCCGTCAGCCGTTACAAGTGATTCACGCTGAACCTTCCATGCACCGCCTGCAATATCCATACGCCCGTTGTCATTTACTTCAGGTTGAGGTTTAGGTACAGCTACCGGGCCGCCCCTGCCAAATACTTCTATCTCGCTTAATATGTAGCTTTCGTCAGAGACAGGCTGTTTCATAAGAATACGCACATACCTGCCGGATATATAATGGTCAAAACTAAACTTTTCGGTAAGACCTGAATCTCCGGATAGTGAAATAATATTTTTCCAGCTATCCGCATCATCCGATATCTGGATATAACCTTCAGCAGCGCGCCTGATCCAGTGAAGTGCAATACTGTCAAATGAACAGGCAGCACCAAGATCAACATAAACCCACTCTTCCCTGTTCCCCCCGCTCATCCATGAACTTGAGAAATGATAGGGGCCTCCAACCTCTACGCGCTTCTTATTATATATCAATCCCACTTCGCCAATACCCCAGCTGTATACATTAGGTGAGCCAAGATCGACCCTGTAGAATTGATAAGCCAGGGGTCTTGACAAACTCACAGGAAAGTTGAATATTCTGAAGTTTGGCGGTATTCCCCGGAAACGCCTCGGAAGAGTATCTCCGGGATGGCCATCTCCATGAGCATGTCCCAGTTGTACCCATGATTTACCATCATCGGATCCTGATATTGTGTAATCCCAGCCTTTAGCTTCCTGATCGTTAACCAGCATACTGCCAATTATACTGATACTATCAACTACCGGCAGGTTTTTACCATAACCGGTATTCAACTGAATCCATACCTTCGAATCTTCAAGTGTTACACTTGTCATGAAGTGGCGATCCATGATCCAGCTACGTTCGTTCTTATTTAATCTGCTTTGCCTGCTAGAAGAGACCGTTATGTATTCAGGTGACCGGTAATCAATAATTCCGTCTGTTATGAGCTGTGCGGTAAGATTGTAATCGTAACTGCTCGAATGGTATACAGGCCTTTTTAATGCCAGGTTACGGTAATTGTCCTTATCAACATGCATCACAGGTGAGAAATCTTCAATAACATTCCCCGGATATACACCTACACCCCGGGTATATTCCTGTGCGTTTGAAACGATTATTGACTTAAGACTGAACAGGATAAGGAATACATATAAAGAAATAACGTTAAATGAGGTCAAAGTATGAGATTTACATTTCTCAGGATATAAATTTTTCATATTGTATATTTCAGAATGTAATATTAATTTTTATCAAAGCAATAAACAAAATACAAACAAATTAATAATTGGTACCTGTGTTATAAAGCCAGCAGTTTGTCTATTGAATAGCATGGAATATCAAATGCGTTGGCAACACTGGGATAAACACATTTACCATCATAGATATTAACTCCTTTTTTTATTGCACCTGACCGGTGGCAGGCTTCTTCGAGTCCGAGTTCGGCAATCATTAGTCCGTATGGGATTGTTGTGCTTGTAAGGGCTTTTGTTGAGCTAAGTGCCACAACTCCGGGCATGTTTGCAACACCATAATGTACAACATCATCAATAACATAAACGGGATCGTCATGTGTTGTCGGCCTTATGGTCTCAACACAGCCTCCCTGGTCAACGGCGACATCAACAATTACAGCGCCTTTTTTCATGAGTTTCAGATCTTCGCGTTTAATAAGCATTGGAGCTTTTGCCCCTGTTAACAGCACTGCACCAATTATCAGATCACATTCTTTAAGTATTTCTTCAATATTTGCATCTGTGCAATAAAGTGTGGTTATCCTTGATCCAAATATATCGTCCAGATATTCAAGTCTTTTAGCATCTATATCCAGGATAAAAACTTCAGCACCCATTCCTGTGGCAATTTTGCAGGCATTTGTTCCCACAACACCTCCGCCGATAATAGCTACCTTTCCCCGGCTAACGCCAGGCACACCTCCCAATAACACCCCTCTTCCTCCGTATGTCTTTTCAAGATATTTTGCTCCTTCCTGCACTGCCAGCCTCCCGGCAATCTCACTCATGGGTTTAAGACATGGCAGTTGCCCGTTATCCTCTTCAATGGTCTCATAAGCAACAGCCCTGGTGCCGATTTCCATCAAAACTTCCGTTAATTTCCTGTTAGCCGCCAGATGAAGGTATGTAAAGAGTATTTGTCCTTTCTGTAAAAATTTATATTCTTCCTGCAAAGGTTCTTTTACCTTAATGATCATTTCTGCATTTCCAAATATTTCTTCACGTTCCGCAACCAGCTTTGCCCCGGCTTTTTGATATTCACTGTCATCAAAACCTGCAGCTTCACCGGCGTTTTTCTGAAATAATACTTCATTTCCGCGGGAGATATAAGATTTTACGTCTGAAGGAGTCAGCCCTACTCTGTATTCATGGTGCTTGATTTCTTTTACGCATCCTATTTTCATGATCCGTGTATTTATATTAATATGTTAAATCGATTCACTATCTGTTGATAGCTAAAATACTATAATTTTCAGAATTATTGATATGACATTA
>CAZBUF010000540.1:0-4476 GCA_964495025.1 uncultured Bacteroidales bacterium
AATACCGAAATCAAGTGCACCAAGGCTCATCAGATTTGCATCTATTCCGAAAATGTACATCATTGACAATGTGAAGAACAGTGCTAGTGGTATCATTGATGCAATTACCAGGGCAGAACGAATATTTCCCAGCAGGATTATTACTATAAATACAACAATAATGCAGCCTAATAAAAGATTTTCAACTATTGTTAATGTTGTTTTGGATATCAGTTCGCTGCGCTCGAGAATCGGATTTATATATACACCCTCGGGCAGGTTTTTTTGTATTTTGGCTACACGTTTCTTAACTTCATTGATTACTATCTTTGAGTTCCCGTCCTTCAGCATCATCACCTGTCCCAGTACCTTTTCTCCCTGCCCGTTAGCGGTAATTGCTCCAAAGCGGTTTGCATATCCGTAATGAGCAATAGCCACATCTTTTATCAATATTGGTATTTCTCCGTTGCTTTTTACAACAATGTTTTCGATATCTTCCAGCGATCTTACCTGCCCGTCGCCACGTATAAAAAAACTCTGATTTGTTTTTTCGATATATGCTCCTCCTGAAATACTGTTATTTGTAAGGAGTGCGTTAAAAACCTCCATCAGGGTGATATTCATGCTGCGCAAACGGACCGGATCAACAGCCACTTCGTATTGCTTAAGGTATCCACCCCAGCTGTTCACCTCAACCACCCCGTTAATACCGGATAATTGACGCCTCACTATCCAGTCCTGCACGGTCCTTAAATCCATAGGTGAATATTTTTCCTCATAACCGGGTTTTACATCAAGAATATACTGGTAAATTTCGCCCAGCCCTGTTGTTATAGGCCCCATCTCGGGAGTCCCGAAACCTTCAGGTATATTCGCTGATGCTGCTTTTATTTTTTCGGCAATCAGCTGGCGGGGCAGGTAAGTCCCCATATTATCCTTAAAAACGATTGTAACTACTGATAATCCGAATTTGGAAACCGAACGGATTTCATCCACTCCGGGCAAATTTACCATTTCCATTTCCACGGGAGCTGTAATATACTGCTCAATCTCCTGTGTTGAGAGGTTACCTGAGGTGGTTATCACCTGCACCTGGTTGTTCGTGATGTCAGGTACTGCACCAACCGGAATGTGCAGAATCGCAATCACGCCTGATACAGCAATAGTAAGCGTAAAAAGAATTACAATCAGTTTATTCCTGATACTGAAATCTATAATTTTTTCCAGCATATATGGTTTTTTTTATATTGGTCATGCCAGCTGTAATGTGCCTTTAGTAATCAATATATCGTTAAAGTGTCTGAAACTGAATATAAAGTTAAGCAATTTGCTTTACACTCTCATTCTGTGGCATCAATTTTATGCCAGAGTTGTATGGTAAGTAATTATATTTCAGATATATGTTTTTATGATGGATATGTATAAATACCCGGCCATTAACTCAGGCCGGGTATTATCACACTACCAAAGAATTAAAACTCTATCCTGTAGTGAAAAAAAGGAAGAATACCCTGTAAAAAAGAATAAGATGTATAAGATTCTCCATCTAATATATAGTAAGAGATTGATCCAATATTTAACCTGTCTGTAACATTTTGAATGTCAACTCCAAACTCATGGGAGACCTTCGGTTTATTAATTTTATATTTAACTCCTGTATCCAGCCGTAAATAATCATCCTGCCTGATTTTATTTCTTTTTTTATCTAACTGATATATAAAATCTTCCTCATCAACCCAGTCCCAGTTAAAGGGTGTACCTCTTTTGCCTCCTGACCATAGAAACCGTGCATTCAGACCCGCTTTCTTTTTCTGATCCTTCCATTTCGGCATGCCTGCCAATAATCCTTCAAATGTATTTATATGGCTATTCGCCATTCTTTAGTTTATTAATCATATATTCAAGTTTTTGCCTGTCCTTATAACCTAATTCAATTGCTTTTTCCCAATCCCGGATAGCCAAATCGTTGTTACCAAGTTTTGCATATGTATCACCCCTGTTTTTAAAACATTGAGGATTGTTATGGTCCAATTCCGAGGCTTTTTGAAAATCACTCAGGGCATTGTTATATTTTTCATTTTTAAAACTTATCACACCTCTGGCTAAATAAATAATAGAATCCTCAACTGTCTTAAGATAAACGGTAAAGTCCTTATAAGCATAGTCATAATTATTTAATTTATAATAGGATAATCCTCTGTATTTATAAGCAACCGTTTCCAGCGGGTCTATCATAATTGTCTTTGAATATCCGGTAATAGCTTTTGTATAATCTTTTAAATAGAAGTAGCAATTTGCTTTAAATCCATAATAAGTGCCGTTGCTGCCATCACAAATTATTGCTTTTTCAAATAAATTCAATGCTTCTTTATATTTTTTCTTTTTATATTTATCAGCTCCCTGCATAAAAAAAGTTGATCCTCCTGTTGCATTATTATGTTTCAGGATTTCTATAATTTCATTTTTGTCTGCTTCAACAGCAATTTCCAAAGGCGTATAACCATCATTATTTTTTTGATTAATATCCCAGCCTGCGGCTATTAATAATTTTATTATATCAGCTGATCCACATTTAACGGCTATTTCAGCAAAATCTTTTTCTTCAAATGGGGGATAAATATATTTAAGATCATAGTCCGTTTCCTGTGTAAGCAAATCCTTTATTTTGTCAATATCTGAGTACCTGATAGCTTTCATTAACTTAAGCGCAACGGGTTCGTTGTTATTGTCAATAAGTATGTACTCTAATGAAGATTGAGCAGCATTAAGTGAACCGGTAATATTGTAAGTCAGAGTTAAAGAAGTCTCAGGGTAATACTTTCGGCCGGGTTTTGCATTCCAGCAAGCATGGGCGTATAAGTTACCAAAATCTGTGTCTTTCAAATCCATTATTGTTCCGTTTTTTTTATCAGGATCCCCGAACAGGCTAAAGTATTTATCACAAAGATATTGCATTCTGCCCAGTACTATTTTTGCATCAGCTGAAATATCATTCTCGAAATTGTCGACAATACAATACAATTTATCGTTCCGGAAGTGAAATTTTATTGTCTCCTTATACATATTAAAATCATATAAAGGATCAGAAGGTTTTATCAGCGCTGTAATAATAATTTTATCCGGAAATTGTTCAGCCAGGTTCGGGAATTTTTCTTCCGGGTACTTTTCTTCAATGATACTCATAATTTCATTTGGCGACATCCCCCATTTAATAAATTGCAGGGAAAACGCTTCTTCCGCTGTAGCAAGGATAAATGATCGAGGTTCATTCTCTATATAAAATTCCGGCTTTTTCTTACCTGAAATATCAGTAATTAATTGAAGCGACATTATTAAAACAATTACTACAGTTTTCATGATCTTCACATTTTCATTTATAAATATCAGATAGAGCTATATAAATATATAAAATTTGGGTTATGCTGTTGGCAAAGCGCATTATTAATAATCCACAATTAATGATTTATAGGGTATCTTTATTTTTCCATGAAGGTGTTTTATCATTTTTATCTCTCCATAGCAATGGCTTTCAAATCTTTTGGCATTTTTTCTATAGCGTATCTTAATGCCGTACGAGGCATAACAGCTTTGTTTCTAATTACATATTCAAATATCTCCCTTTGATTTGCTTCGCTGGCAGCTTTTAGCATCCACCCATATCCTTTTTGAACCAAATCATCTTTATCTGTAAGCAAAATATCTGCAATTTCTAAGATGTCATTCAGAAATTTCCCTTTTCTCGCCGGTATAATCAATGTTACAGCGGATGCGCGGCGCATCCATCTATTATTCGATTTTGCAAAATCCTTTAACTTTTTTAAATAGTCAGGATACATCTCTATAAATTCTCCAATGGTATGATTACAGAGAGTATCGCATGAAGCCCAGTTATTCACATAATTATTAATCCATTTACTGAATATTTGAAAGTCTGCGGGTTCGTATTTTTTATGTATGTAATAAGACCAATGGCATGCAATTAATGATTCTTCAATATATCCTGATTGCCACAAACTTTCGCATAAGTCAAATATTTCAGATTTTGTCTTAAAATCGATATGTTTAAAAAACTCCTTACTTATCTTATTTACATCTGGAACCTTTACGCCATAATATTTTATTTTTTCTTTGAAAAAATTCTGACTGGTCGCCTGAGTTTTTTCATTAATGTTTTTTTTAAGTTTTCCCCGAATTTTATCAATTATATTATCCATAGTCTATGTTAAAGTTTATATGTGAGATGGTGTCATAGCATGCGGCCCAAAACGGTTAAATATATGAAAAGTTGCCGGCTTCGAAGTTCATTCTTACCATGACGTGATGAACCTGAAATCTAAGCCTTTCTTGCTTTCAGATAATTACTTACCAACATATAAATGGCATGCGGCAGCATGAAAAAAGTCATTCCTGAATTTGGCACCATATAAGAGCCAATTAGTACAACTATTAAATATGAAATTGTAAAACTATATGGAATAATTCCTTTATTCTTTTCAA
>CAZBUF010000541.1:0-6348 GCA_964495025.1 uncultured Bacteroidales bacterium
TGATTTTTGCTGATCGCATATGAAATTTCTCCAAACACCCAGGTTATTGGTAATAATGAAAGAATGATCCCAATAAAAATAAGGCCGTTAATATCAATTAGTATACCAATGTAAAAGAAAATAAATATCGTGAATAGTGCCAGAGCCATACCTTTGGCTGCAATAAAATAGTATCGCTTATTCAGGCTTTGAGCAATATTTTTAAAGGATATCTGGTAAATCCACCAGAGCCACCTTATAAGGTAATGTATTATAAGCTTATACAGAATAATAACAGGAGGAATGTAAAGCTTAAAAAACCAGATAATGGCATAAATTATCCAGAATATTATAGTTTTTATTAATAAAAGCAAGCTGATGAACAGCTCAAAGATCAGGTATACTCCCCAGATTATCCATACACAAATATTATAAATGAATGCTATCAGCACAACAGGTACTCTGATTAAATCTCTAAGTCCCCCCTTTTTGAAGTATTCTTCAGTTCTTCTGTAATTAAACAGATGTTCAGGCTTCCTTCCGGTTATTTTAAAGTCCGCCAGGGATAAAGCCAGCAAAAGTACAGGCAGAAGAAAATACAACGGCACATATGTATTCAGATAATATCCAGAAATTATGCAAATACCCAGAAAAAGTATTTTTTTAATATAAACGTATGCTTCCTCCATTGTTTTTGCTTATAATCGGTACAAACCTGTTCACAATATTAGTAAATTATTTATGGAATTCCTAAATCTTCAATTACTGAACTAAAATGTAAACTTGTTAGTTTTGTTAAAGATAGTTGATTATATATAAATAAATACTTGAAGCCGGTTATGCCAAACGGACAATTAATTATACTTCATGCCGATAAGATAATCCTTTATATATTCATCAATACCGGCCTCTAAAGATGTGAATTCACGGGAATATCCCGTTGATCTTAGCTTATTCATCCTTGCTTCGGTATAATACTGGTAATTATCTCTTATATCTGCAGGTGTATCTATAAACTCAATTACCCTGGTTTTCCTCATTGCTTTGAAAACATTAGCAGCCAGTTCAAGAAAAGTCCGTGAAGTACCGGTACCAAGGTTATATATTCCCGGATCATTTTTACGGTTCATGAAGAAAAACATAACATCCATAATATCTTTAACATAGATAAAATCCCTGCGTTGTTCGCCATCTTTGTATTTTATATTATGAGAGCGGAACAGTCTCATTTTACCGGTATCTTTGATCTGGTTATAAGTGTGAAAAACTACCGAAGCCATCCTGTTTTTATGATATTCGTTGGGACCGTAAACATTAAAGAATTTTAATCCTGCCCAAAACGGGGGAGCAGTAGTTTGTTCAAGTACCCATTTATCAAATTCATTTTTCGAATCCCCGTAAAGGTTTAAAGGTTTGAGTTTTTCAATAATATCGTGATTATCATCAAAACCATATTCGCCCATTCCGTATGTGGCAGCTGAGGATGCATAAATCAGGGGGATGTTGTATTTCACACAGTAATTCCATACATGTTTTGAGTATCCCAGGTTTAACCTGTCGAATATACTTTTATCATTTTCTGCAGTATCAGTCCTTGCTCCTATATGTGCGATAAATTCTGTCTTCTGCCAGTTTTTATCAAGCCAGTTAAAGAAATCATTTCTGTCAGTTTTCTCAGCAAATGATTTATTCTCTGTATTCCTGTTTTTTATTTTATTCGAGAAATCATCAACAATATTTATATCTGTTATTCCTTCTTTATTAAGCTTACTGATGTAATTACTGCCAATAAATCCGGCAGCTCCTGTTATTATTATCATAACTCAGTCAATTCTAAGTTCATCAAAAATCTCGATAATGGACAAAGTCAGGTTCTTTAACGCAAGCGGGATATTCCAGTTTTCTACCTTACGTATCTCAACATAGTTTGATATGGCCCTGATCTGGAGGAAAGGGATTTTTTCAAGTAAACATACATAAAAAAAGGCAGCGCCTTCAGTTGTTATAATTTCCGGATTGAATCTGGTTTTCAGCCTGTCAATACTTTCCTGATCGCTAATCATCGTATTTACTGTAATTGCTTTAACCGGTATTAATGCGTCAACCTCGTCAATCTCGTAATTGCCTTTATACTTTAAGATTTCCTTATTAAAAGGGTGCAGGTTCTCATTCATTAATTCCTTCTCACTCAGAGTATAAAACTTATTGTTTTCCTCAATACCAAGATCTGCAAATTGATCCTGTACAACATTCACAACGAATCCCTGTTCAAGAAAATAGTCAAAGCTTCCGGCTATTCCAACATTTATAAGTAGCTCATAACTATTTGCATTAATTGCTTTTGTAAGATTATATGTTGTGAATACACTACCGATGCCGGTAATAAGGATATCAACAGATAAAGTACCATATTTGTAGGTTATATAATTTGGATTTATCTTTTGTACAAAATCCATTTTATCTGCCAGCTGTTTGACATCTGAATTTGAGGATGCTACAATTAATATTCTCAATGTAGATATTATTTATTTAATATATCCAAAATATAAATTGCTAACTTTAAACCTTTGAATATATTTAAATTATTAACTAAATATAAGATTTCAGGTGAAAAAAAATTAATTATAATGGATGAAAATAATAAAAAAAAACAAGGAATAGCAGAAAATGGTTATGAAAGGATTGATAAATTTAACGGGAAACTAACTGAAGAATTAACGGAATTGTATGATGCCATCATTAAAAGGATTGATGGCGATCCTGATCGTGAGGGATTGAAGAAAACGCCTTTAAGGGTGGCCAGGTCAGTTCAATACCTTACACATGGCTATAATATTGACCCTGAAGAGATAATTTTATCATCAATGTTTGAAGAAAAATACAAGCAAATGGTGCTTGTAAAAGACATTGAGATTTACTCGTTATGCGAACATCATATGATCCCTTTTTTTGGCAAGGCTCATATAGCCTATATACCGAACGGGCATATTACCGGACTTAGCAAGATAGCAAGGGTCGTTGATGCATTTTCAAGGAGGTTGCAGGTACAGGAAAGGCTGACCGTGCAAATAAGGGATTGTCTTCATAATACGCTAAAGCCCCTTGGTGTAGCGGTGGTAATTGAGGCTATGCACTTATGTATTGCAATGAGAGGGGTGCAGAAACAAAATTCCGTAGCAACAACTTCAGCTTTTACAGGGTGCTTCTTAAAAGAGCAGAGGACAAGGGAGGAATTTATTCACCTGATAGGAGTGAAGCTCCATTAACTGATTGCAGGTTGCAGGATGCAGGTTCTGCGTCTTTGCGAGCCCGCTTCGGCGGGAGAAGCAATCTCAGAGAGCTGTCCCTCTTCAGTAAATTGCTGAATTTTTTTAAATTGCTGGCAACGAGCAACGAAAACTAAAACCAGCAGCAAAATAACCATTTAACAATTTAACAATTGAGCAGTTTAGGCTTTTAGCGGTTTAGGCATTTAGGCTTTTAGCAATAGAACAATAGACCAATAGACCAATATTTTATAACTTTAGCCCGAATTTAAAAATGTCATTTATGAAAGCATATATTTTCCCCGGCCAGGGAGCACAATTTGTAGGAATGGGCAAGAACCTCTATGAAGGTTCGGCACTGGCAAAAGACTTATTTGAGAAAGCTAACGATATTCTGGGTTTCAGAATAACTGACCTTATGTTTTCAGGGACTGACGATGATCTTAAACAAACAAAAGTAACACAGCCTGCGATTTTCCTTCATTCAGTGATCCTGGCAATGGTTATAGACGGCAAATTTAAACCTGATATGGCCGCCGGCCATTCTTTAGGAGAATTTTCCGCTATTGTTGCTGCGAAAGGATTATCATTTGAAGATGGCCTGAACCTGGTTTCAAAACGGGCACAGGCGATGCAGAAAGCTTGCGAGATAAACCCTTCAACTATGGCTGCCATCCTTGGCCTTGAAAATGAAGTAGTTGAAAATATATGCAATGATATTGATGAGATTGTTGTTCCTGCCAATTATAACAGTCCTGGCCAGGTAGTTATTTCAGGATCCATAAAGGGAATTGACATGGCCGTGGAAAAACTTACTGCTGCAGGAGCAAAAAGGGCGTTGAAGCTAAAAGTAGGAGGGGCGTTTCACTCTCCCTTAATGGAACCGGCAAGGATTGAGTTGGAAAAAGCAATAGACTCAACGAAGTTTAACGTTCCTGCTTGCCCGATCTATCAGAATGTTACGGCCTTACCTGCAAATAAACCAGATGAAATAAAGAATAACCTTAAACTTCAGCTGACGTCTCCTGTAAAATGGACACAATCAGTGAAAAATATGATTCATGACGGAGCCTCATCATTTACTGAAGTCGGACCCGGAAATGTGTTACAGGGACTTGTAAAAAAGGTCGACGGAGAAGTGATCACTGAAAGTGCCGCAATCAGATAAAATAGGGCAGTGGTTTCTGCACTTATTTCCTGATTTTTAAAATTTTGATAATCAATATTTTATTAATATATTAGTATAATGTAAGTTAACAACCCTGACACTTCAAAGGATTAACTGTTATTGTAATATACTAAAATATGAATATGATGAAAACAAAATTGCTGTTATCAACACTTATGGTTTCCCTTGCTGCCCAAATAATGTCTCAAACCTATACCGAAATTCATAGCGGTGGCTGGGGGCAGGGAATGACTTTTAGCAGGCCTGTATTCACTGATTTTGAAAACAATGGTTTACTGGATTTAATTATTGGTGAAGCTTCAGGAAATATTAATCATTATGAACAGGACGAAACCGGTTCAACTGTATTTAACCTGATATCAGATAATTTCAATGAAATTAAGAAGGGACATGCTCTTACATCCGCTTTTATTGATCTGGATAACGATGAACTGATAGATATGATCGTTGGAGAAGTGGGAGGAAAATTGTATCATTATGAGCAGGAGACGGCAGGCGCGAGGAGTTTTATTCTTATAACTGATAGTTTTAATAATATTGATGTAGGAAGATGGGCAACTCCCTGCTTCACTGATCTGGATAACGATAGTCTGCTGGATTTAATTATTGGTGAAGAAGACGGTAATCTCAATCATTATGAGCAGGATTCTGAGAATTCAACAGGTTTTACTCTTGTATCGGACAGCTTGTGTGAAATTGTAGTCGGTGAATTTTCCCAACCGGCTTTTACAGATATTGATAATGACGGATTATTGGATCTGCTCATTGGTGAATATCAGGGAACCATATACCATTATGAACAGGATGCACCGGAATCAACCTGTTTTACTCTTGAATCCGACAGGTTCAACGATATTGACGTTGGCAACCAGCCGGTGCTGTCTTTTGTTGATATTGACCTTGATGGCCTTCAGGATATGGTTGTGGGAGAATATTATGGTTTTCTTAATCATTATGAACAGGTAGCAACAGATTCTTCCGGTTTTCAACTAATTACTGAAAATTTTCTTGGCACTATGGACATGGGCATAAAACCCGCCTTAGCATTAACCTATATAGACAACAACGGATTACTGGATATCATTGCAGGCCGCGAATCAGGCTTTCTTCTTCATTATTTACAGGATGCAGAAGGGACAAGCAGCTTTACACTTGTATCCGACAATTTCAATGATATTTATGTAGGGAATAATGCTTCACCCTGTTTCACCGATTTGGATAATGACGGATTGCTTGATTTGATTATCGGTGAAGAATTCGGTAATCTCAATCATTATGAACAGGAGTATATTAATTCGGCAATATTTACTCTGATAAAAGATAGCCTGAATAGTATTGATGCTGACATATTAAATAGGACCAAACCTTGTTTTACTGATCTGGATAATGATGGATTGCTGGATTTAATAATAGGTGAATATTATGGTAGTCTATTTCACTATGAGCAGGTTGCCCTTGATTCGGCTGATTTCACACTCATATCAGAAGATTTCAGCGGTATAAATGTAGGATTTTCTGCTGCACCTGTTTTTACTGATCTCGAAAATGACGGTTTGCTGGATCTGATTATTGGAGAAGCAAATAACAATCTCAACCATTATAAGCAGGATGCACCAAATTCGTTAAATTTTATTCTTATAACTGAGGAATTTGGTGGAATCAGCCCCGGATATACCACAACACCTGTATTTGCGGACATCAATGGAGATGGGCTGGATGATTTACTGGTAGGTGTCGAACATGGAGGTGTCCATTATTTTCAGAGGGACGAGGAGCTAAGTTCAATAAAGGATAATGGGAATTCTGCTGAACTCATGTTCTCATCCATATATCCTAATCCGGTTAAACAATCAGCTGTAATTTCATATGCAATCCCATTTTCAAATTATTTCACCTTAACTGTTCATGATATTC
>CAZBUF010000542.1:0-3478 GCA_964495025.1 uncultured Bacteroidales bacterium
ATGGAGCGGCCTTGATATAAGGGATAGCCAGCCTGTGAGCCTGGAAGCCGTGTTTGAGAAAGCAGCTCTTGCAGATTTCTGGCTTAACCCCGGAACAGTAAACAGTACAGCGGAGATAATGGAGCTGGATCAAAGATTTAAGAACTTACCTGCTATAAAGAAAGAAAAGGTTTATAATAATAATAATAAATTAAATAAATTTGGAGGTAACGAATATTTCGAGTCAGGTGTGGTTGAGCCGGATGTTATACTCTCAGATATGATTCATATCCTGCATCCGGCAATTCTACAGGGCCATTGCCTGAAATATTATAAAAAACTGAGGTAAAAGAATAATTTATTCCGGGAAACCTTTAGAGTAGAATTTATTAATAATATTTTAAAATATGTCTAAAATCAGAAAACTGAAGAAGGAGATCAAACAATTGACGGCTGATCTGGTAAATGAATGCCTGACCTTTCAACATTTCAATCCAGGTATCGGCATTGAAAAGGTTAACAGTATAATAAAAGAGATCCTTAAAAAAAGCAGTGGAATAAACCTTAAAATAAACCTGTTGAGAAAGGAAAAGAATAACACTGACGCAAAAAAACACTTTGACGGTATAATTAAAGAGGTTAATGAAATACTTATACCTGTTATGGATAAACTGAAGGAACTAAAAAAGGTCAAAGCTGATCCGAAGAAATGATATCAGTCAGTTGAAAAGGCCATCTTTTTCATTAGCTCATATTGAATTAACCAAAACAGTTCCCATCCAGTATTTCAAAAAATACCGGCCGTGTTGTTATAAATTTTCATAATGTGAATAAACCATACAATAAAAGAGTAATACTATTTCTGCTAAGTTTTTCAGTATTACTTTTTATAATATTCATACTTGACCTTTTTATTGGTTCTGTTAAAATACCAATGAAGGAAGTATTTAAGATCCTCATTTCAGGAAAGAGCGAAAACCGTATATGGACAACAATAATTTTTGATTTCCGGTTTCCAAAAGCAGTCACGGCGGCATTGGCGGGAGCTGCATTATCAGTTAGCGGCCTTCAGATGCAGACAATATTTCGTAATCCTCTTGCAGGTCCTTATGTTTTAGGGATTAGCTCAGGTGCAAGTTTGGGCGTTGCTGTTCTGGTGCTGGGGTTTTCTTCATTTCTTACTAACCAGTCGATACAATACTTTGGGAATTGGGCACAGGTTCTTGCCGCATGGATAGGCTCCGGACTGGTGCTTTTATTAATACTGGCAGTATCTTTAAGGGTCCGGGACATAATGACCATACTAATACTGGGAATTCTTTTCGGAAGTGCAACATCAGCAATAGTAAGTATTTTCCAGTACTTCAGCCACCAGTCGATGCTCAAGGCATATGTGATCTGGTCGATGGGCAGCCTTGGCAATCTCTCAGGAACACAGCTGAACATCCTTATACTTTGTATTATCGGAGGACTGGCGCTTTCATTTTTATTTTCAAAAATACTGAATGTATTATTGCTTGGCGAGACTTATGCCCGGAGCCTGGGGATAAATATACGCTTCACACGAATTATGCTTTTTATATCAACCAGCATACTTGCCGGAAGCATAACAGCATTCTGCGGCCCTATAGGTTTTATCGGAATAGCAGTACCTCACATTGTAAAGATCCTTTTCAGGTCAGCCAACCATTACTGCCTGATTCCTGGCACCGTACTGGCAGGTGCCGTGGTCTTATTAATCAGTGATATTATTTCTCAACTGCCGGGAACAGATAATATTTTACCTGTAAATTCTGTTACAGCTCTACTTGGAATACCTGTAGTTATATGGATTATAATAAAAAATAAGAAAATATCCGGATTAAGCTGACAATGAATAGCTCTGACAATATATTAACGATAAAAGATCTTACGATAGGATATCCAGGTACCGGAAGACCGCAGCCTGTTTTCAGCAATATTAACCTTAAGGCAGCAAAAGGTGAAAACATCGCACTTATTGGAAGGAACGGCATAGGGAAAAGTACTCTGTTGAGAACTATAGCAAGATTGCAAAAGCCAATAAAGGGAGAATTATTTTTAAAAGGTAATGATATCAACATGTTTGGTAAACAGGAGCTGGCAAAGCTACTCGGCTTTGTTTCAACTGAAATTATAAGGGTCAGTAACCTTAATCTTTATGATTTGGTTGCCCTGGGAAGATTTCCGCATACCGGCTGGATAGGAAAATTAAATAATGATGACCATAAGAAGATCAACGATGCTATTCATAATGTTGCGATAGAACACCTGAAAAATAAGGTATTAAATGAGATGAGTGATGGTGAACGCCAGAGAGCAATGATTGCACGTGCACTCGCCCAGGATACGGAGTTGATAATCCTTGATGAGCCTACAGCATTTCTTGACCTTCCCAACAGATATGAGATAATAAGGCTGCTGAATGAACTTACAGCCAGTAAGGGCAAAACAATAATATTCTCATCCCACGATTTAAATATTGCGTTACAGGAAGCTGATAAGGTATGGCTTATGGAAGATGATGAAATTATTGAAGGAGCGCCTGAAGATTTGATAATAAACAGGAGTATTTACCGGCTTTTTAAAAATTCACGCGTGGATTTTGATATTGAAAAGGGTGATTTCAGGCTGTCACGTGAAAGAACAAAGAAAATAAGCCTTGATGGAAAAGGAATCGTAAAATTCTGGACACAGAGAGCCCTGGAAAGGATAGGCTATGAAATATCCGATGATTCCGGCAATGATATGGCTGTAAGTATAAATGACAATATAGATAATACTGAATGGGTTATATTAAAAAAAGGAAATAAAATCAAGTGTAATTCAATATATGAGTTAACTTTGTATCTTAGAAGAATATAATTTACATTTGCCTGATAAAATTTAACACTATGGATAAATCGGTCAAAAAAATAGTTTCTTATGTTTTAATAATATTAGTATTAATATTTACCGTGATTGCAGTATTAGGTGTCTGGGAAATTATTGATTTGAATAATATTGTTCAGAAAATAATGACGTCGCTACTGATAATATTTGCAGCTTCTGCAGTGGTTTTATTTATTTTCAGTGTGCTTATTAAGGACAATGAACTGCCTAAATAGCATTGACATTTACTAAAAATCCGTGTAATATATTTTGTGTCTCAACAGCTGATCCTGAGAATTGTATATTATTGCTCCGGTCATATACAATAAAATAACAGAACATTCCGTTATAAGACATTTATTGATTTACGAACCCACATTATTAATCTATGCTTTCAATTCTACTACCGGTTTATAATTTTGATGTTACCAGGCTTGTAAAAGACCTGAATTCGCAATCATGTGAGGCAGGAGTTGAATTTGAGATAATAATTATTGATGACGCTTCAGAAAACGACTATAAAGTCAGGAACAGGGCGCTGGAAAATCTTCCAAACATAAAATATTTTGAAGAATCGCAAAATCTGGGCAGATCCAGAATAAGGAATAAA
>CAZBUF010000543.1:0-1616 GCA_964495025.1 uncultured Bacteroidales bacterium
AGCACAGATGAATATTTTGTTTACTTCGGCGCTTACTACCCTCATCACGATTTCACCGTGGTAATACCCGGCTGGATAGCAAGAACATACAGCAACAGGCCTGAAAGATACTTTGAAAGAGAGAATATGCTGGTAACCGGACTGATAACTGCTTTTAACGATGAGCCGGAGATAGTAGTAAAATCAATGGGCCAGATAAGAATATACTAGATATCAGATTAGACGTTCATAGTTCAGGGGGTTGTCCAATAAATAACGGACAGCCCCTTTTTCTTTTGCTCTCTGTAAATATTATTATCCTTAAAAATATTTACTGCATAAGGGATTATTAATATTAAATTTGTACATAAATCAGGACTACACTGTTCCTATAAACGGCTCATGTTCACAAGGGCCTGATATATCTGAAGAAGTGAGTTGCCTGATTTATTGATGATGGTATAAAATATTTATTGATACATGAATAATAACCTGTTCGGGAAAACACTATCAGAGTTACAAACAATAACAAAATCATTGGGACTTCCGCGATATGCTGCGATGCAGATCGCCGACTGGCTGTACAGGAAAAATATATCATCCGTGGATGAGATGACCAATCTCTCAAAATCTGCAAGAAGTGCACTGCAAAAGGAATATGAGATAGATCTCATACACCCGGCAAAAGAGCAGACATCAGTTGACGGAACAAAGAAATACCTGTTTTCAGTTAGCAGCGACAAGAGTGTTGAAGCGGTATATATACCGGAGAAAAACAGAAAAACATTGTGTATATCATGCCAGGCGGGCTGTAAAAGGAATTGTATATTCTGCATGACCGGCAGACAGGGTTTTCAGGGTAATCTTGATGCCGGTGAAATATTGAGCCAGCTTAAGACACTGCCGGAATCAGGCAGTTTCACAAACATAGTATATATGGGTATGGGCGAGCCCTGCGATAATACTGAGGCTGTGCTGAACAGTATTGAGATACTGACCTCCGGTTATGGCTTTGCCATGAGCCCCCGGCGAATAACTGTTTCCACCATTGGAATAATACCCGGGATACGGCAGTTGATTGAGGGCACTGCTTGTCATCTGGCTATAAGCCTCCATTCTCCTTTCAAGAAAGAAAGGGAACATCTTGTGCCCTCGGAAAAGAAACACCCGGTAAAAGAAATTATTGAAATGCTGAAAAGTTATAATTTTGGCAGGCAGCGGCGAATATCATTCGAATATATTATGTTTAAAAAGTATAATGATACGGCGGCCCATGCCGATAAATTGTCTGAGATGCTGAGCGGTATGAGCTGCAGGATCAACCTTATAAAATTTCACACTTTTGAAGGATCATCATTACGGTGTTCCGATGACAGTACAATTGACAAATTCAGGGACAGGCTTGATGAGAAAGGTATAATCACTACCGTAAGAGCCTCCAGGGGCATTGATATATCAGCAGCATGCGGCATGCTGGCAACAAAACATAAAGACAACACCTCATCCCGGTGATTCGGAATTATTATAAAAAAATAATCGTACTGTTAATTGATTTTTATATCTTAATAATTTATTTTGCCGGCTATATCATGTCAAAGACCTTTTACATAATATTTCTTGCTTTAGTATTAACCGCT
>CAZBUF010000544.1:0-7056 GCA_964495025.1 uncultured Bacteroidales bacterium
GATTCTGGTTTGGCACTTCAATTCCGATAGTCCCTCGGCCAGGGATAGGGGCAATTATCCTGATCCCCAGGGCTGACAGGTTTAATGCAATATCATCCTCTAGGTTTTTTATCCTGGAAATACGGACTCCCGGCGCAGGTACGATCTCATATAGAGTAATAGTGGGCCCTATTGTTGCCTTTATCTTATCAATCTGTATCTTATAATGTGCAAGAGTGTCAACAATTTTATTCTTGTTGCTGATTAATTCTTCATTTGTTACGTTCGAGTCAGAAGATTTATGTTTTTCAAGCAAATCAATCGGAGGGAGTTTAAAACTGCTAAGTTCGAGCGTAGGATCAAAGTCTTCCAGTTGTTCAGTAATAACTGATTCATCAGTCAGGTCAGTATCCTTATTTTTTTCAATGGTAATTTCAATATCCTCCTCACTGTTATCAACATTACTGTTAGTTTTATCAGTAGCTGATTCTTTCCTGGGAAATTCGGTTTCAAATACCAGATCCTCTGATTCATCATCTACATTTAGCTGTATCTCGTCTGTTTCCGGTTGATGTGAATAATATTTTTTTTCAAAGATATTCACAGACCCTGATAGTAATGCTTTTAAAAATGATGATGACCACCTTAGCGAATTCTTAATAGAGAATAGGATAAGCGCAAGTGTTGATATCAATAGTAAAAATACAGTACCTGTTTTACCAATAAATGAGATAAGCCATTCACTGACATATAATCCGTGCTTACCACCAAGTCCGTTTCCCAGGATTCCTCCCTGCTCCTTAAAGATAAATCCAAACCAGACTGACATTAGTATTGTAGAAATAACTACAATTCTGAATGTTTTACCTAATGGCAAAAACCTGATTTTTAAAAATAATAGTCCGATTATCAGAGTAAGGAAAGGGATTGAAAACGACGCAATGCCAAACCATCTGTTAATTAACAAATTGGCAAAATATGCGCCTGTCTTGCCTGACCAGTTTCTTACCCTGACTTCAGCCCCGGAAATTACCTTATCCCATTCAAAACTCTGGTCTGCTTTCCATGTGAACAGGTAGGAGATAAGTGACAGAAAAAGAAGAATTGAAAAACATGTTATGATTAAACCAATAGTAAATTTAAACCTGTCGTCCTTAAATATGGATTTAGAGCCTGTATTTTTTTTCTTGCGATTATTACTGTTTGTTCTTTTAGGATTAAACATTAAAGTAATTTAAGGAATTGTTAATAATGCCTTAAAATTAATAAGTGTTTATCTTAAACTAAAATAAATGAAAGATATTATTATAAAAATTAGTAACAGGTAGCAGTTAATAAATAATTATGATAGGTTATTCCATTAATCGCCTGATAATATAAGTCATTTGTTCACGGGTCACCTCCTGGTATTTTTCCGGGATATTAAATTTCCTGATCTGATTGTTTTGAGAAGGTACGAACTTTTCTGCAGTAAATTTCATTTTTAAGTAGGCCAGCTTCAGCTGAAAATCGGTTAAAACACCGTCAATCTGACCATATGGATTTGTTGAATTGGGATTTTCCAGAGATATTTCATTGGTATAGTAAATTTCAAATGACTCATCCTGCCCGGGAAGCCTGATAAGAGCCTTTTTACTGTTTAACCCGGCTATTACCTTAACTTCGTTGGTATATTCAATCTCCATGTTATCTATGTTGTCAAAACAGCACATAGATTCTCCCTTATCGCCGCTGAACAAATACTTTTTATTAAGTACTTCCAGCAAGGTGGAACATTTTTTATTCTTGAAATTTGTGTGGCTATGCAGCTTAAAAAATCCCATAAATCCTTCAATAGTATTTGTTGCATAATGAGGATTAAATTCAAGCTTCATTTTTTTTGGCAGTAAACCCGGGGATATTTCTTTTAACTCATTTTCAAGATAAGTTATCTTATATTCTATGCTTCCGTTACTGTATTTAGCTTCATCATCTGATCTTTTGCAGGAAACCAACAGTATAAAAACTGATAAACCGGCTATTATATACTTCATATTTTAATTATCACGAGATTTATTAATATCCTGACAATATACGTAACTAACAAAATCCTGTTAGAATAAATTTACCGTCTTTGATAGATATAGTGATATTCTAATTGAATATCGATATTATCATGACAAAGAACTTTCTAATATAATGA
Source organism: uncultured Bacteroidales bacterium (assembly GCA_964495025.1). Lineage (GTDB taxonomy): Bacteria > Bacteroidota > Bacteroidia > Bacteroidales > UBA10428. The sequence goes on from CAZBUF010000544.1 coordinate 2,162, forward strand.
TATTTTTATAAATCATTATAAAAAGAAATTCATGTATATTTATTCATTATATATGACAAAAATCATAACTAAAATAAACAAATATTATCTATATTTGAACTTAAATTTGCAGTACGCGTATCATTAATATAATATATTTCAGCTATATATAGACAAGAGCATTAGCTAATAATAAATAATATTTATGAATAGTTATTTAATATTTATACAATATGAAATCAGATCTTAAGGGAAGGAGTCTGCTTAAACTCATTGATTTATCACAAAATGAAATTAAATTTCTGCTGGATTTATCAATAAAGTTGAAAAAAGCAAAATATAATGGCAGGGAAAAGCAATTACTGAAAGGAAAGAACATCGCATTGATTTTTGAAAAAACATCAACCAGGACACGTTGTGCTTTCGAGGTTGCAGCATTTGACCAGGGAGCTCATGTCACATACCTGGGTACCGGCGGTTCGCAGATAGGGCACAAAGAATCAATGAAAGATACTGCAAGGGTATTGGGAAAAATGTATGACGGCATTGAGTACAGGGGATTTAGCCAGAAAATAGCTGAAGAGCTGGCAGAATTTGCAGGCGTTCCTGTCTGGAACGGACTTACTGATGAATTCCATCCCACCCAGGTATTGGCAGATTTTCAGACTATAATGGAATATTCTGACAAGCCTCTTAACGAAATAAAGCTATGTTACCTTGGCGACGCAAGAAATAATATGGGAAATTCATTGATGGTTGGTGCTGCAAAAATGGGCATGGATTTTAGAGCTGCAGCACCGGTTAAATGCCAGCCGGTAAAGGAACTTGTTGATAAGTGCCTTAGTATTGCAGGGGAAACCGGAGCAACTATAACCCTTACTGAAAATATTAAAGATGCGGTTAAGGATGCTGACTTCCTGTATACCGACGTATGGGTATCAATGGGTGAACCTGAATCAATATGGGAGGAGAGGATTAAATTACTCAGACCTTACCAGATAAATAAAGATGTACTGGGTCTTACAAATAATCCGGAAGTAAAATTTCTTCACTGTTTACCTGCATTTCATAACAGGGAAACTAAAATGGGAGAGATGATCTTTCAGAAATTCGGTCTTGACAGCATGGAAGTAACTGATGAAGTATTTGAATCATGGGCATCCGTCGTTTTTGATGAAGCTGAGAACAGGGTTCATACAATAAAAGCGGTTATGGTTTCAACATTGAGTTAACCGGAAATATAATATAACTTTAATATCTCACGTAACTTTAAACAGCTTAAGCATTAATTATTTAAAAGTTTGTCATTTTATTAATGGCAGTATTGTAATTTAAAAATTATTTTATAACTTGTATATAATTACTAATATCAATACTTCGCATTATGACAATTTATGTGGGCAATATTAACTATTCACTTGGAGAAGCAGAACTTCAGAAAATATTTGAAGTTTTGGGAGACGTTGACACTATTAAAATCATTAGAGATAAGCGAACCGGCAAATCCAAAGGATTTGCGTTTATCGAAATGCCAAGTAAGAAGGAAGCGATGGAAGCTATTAAAACACTTGACGGTAAGGAACTTGCTGGTAGGAATCTTAGGGTATTGAAAGCGCATTCAACTAAAAAAGTCAGGGAGACTGCTTAAAACGGAAAAGAACTTAAAACTGAATTTTGTGTGATAAGGAACAATATTTTTGATATTGTTCTTTTTTTTTGCCTCTTATTTTAACCTTATTCGTTCGTACAACTGAAAATTCTGTGTGGCCTTAAAGGTAGGCATGTTGTTAAAACTATTGTCGTAATATAAATATACACCACATCCCAGTTGCAGGGCTTTATCAGATAAAATATTCTTTCTGTGCCCTTTTGAATTCATCCAGTCGTTTACAAGTGATTCTGCGAATGACAGGTATGTATGGGGCTTAATAAGTTCACCATCCGTCTCGTAGCTGAATTTACCGCTCCCCCTTTTATACACTTTTTCGCCCGAAGTATATCGCAGGCCATAACTTTCAGCGATATTCTCGGCAAGATACGGATTTGAAATCCCGGCCAGGGCGGCCCTGTCAGCGGGAGATTTTTTCTTTCCGGAATAAGGATTGGTATGACTGAAAAAATTTTTCTCATACATATCTTTTGAATGCATCTGTGCTGATCTTTCCAGTTCGGGGGAGAAGGCCAGAAATGATAAATTTTCCCTTGCCCTTTCTTCATTTGTTATATAATAAATAACGGCATCGATCCTGCTAAAATCAAGTGAGTCGAAATCAAGGTCTTCATGGAACAAAGGTTCTTCTCTGAAATTTTCAAGGTTTAATTCCGTGTAATAGTTCTTTTGGTTAGATGTTTGCCCGGATATATTTGCAGTAATAATTACGGATAGTACTATAGAAATAATCAGCTTGTTCATACTTTGTTGCTCGTTAATCGTTGCTCGTTACTCGCTTCTCGTTTCTCGCTGCTCGCTTCTCGTTGCTTGCTGCTCGTTGCTCGTTGCTCGTTGCTCGCTTCTCGCTGCTCGTTTCTCGTTGCTGTTGCTGGTTCTGCGTCATTGTGATCCCGCTTCCCGTCTAAGACTGGACAAGTTCGGCGGGAGAAGCAATCTCAGGGAGCTGTCCCTTTTCAAGTCCTTTTTCAAATTATCCGAAAATCGTTTGCCAGATCTCCTTAAAGAAAAAAATGGTTATAGTTACCGACACTGCCAGCTTCATTAATGTTCCTGTAATAAAACCGATGAAAGAGCCGAAAGCGGCTTTAAAAGCTTTATCCGATTCTTTTCCTGCAATAAGCTCTCCGATAAGGGCGCCGAAAAAGGGACCTCCCAGTATGCCAATTATTCCAAACGGACCTAAAACAATGCCGAGCACAGGCAAAAGTATTATACCGGCAATTAAGCCCAGCACGCTTCCCCACACACCGGCTTTTGAACCTCCGAATTTCTTCGTTCCCCACACAGGAACAATATAATCAAGGATCTGCACGATCACTGCCATTGCCCCAAGAAAGAATAATGTATTAAAACCAAAGTCGGCAAATCCTGAAAAATGTATTATCAGAATTCCTGTAAAACTTATCGGAGGGCCTGGGATAACAGGTAAAATACATCCGGCCAACCCGACAATAATCAGCAGGATCGATAATATAAGCAGGACAAAATCCAGCATAATTAACCGGCAACTAATGAACCGCCAATTAAGAACGTCGCTGCAAAAGCAATAATAGCATACAGCTCGGGGAATACGGCTAGGATCAATGTCCTTCCGAAAACATCGTATCCCGCACCAATGGCAGCTATACCGTTTGCACATACCTGTCCCTGGCGAATAGCAGAAATCAGGGCCACCAATCCAAGGGAAAGGCCGGCACCAAACACTGCCACACCGTTAAATATACTCATCTGCGGTTCAATTACCCCATAGATATTCGCAAGCACGAAGTAGCCGGCAAAACCATAAAGGCCCTGGGTTCCGGGTAAAGCACTAAGCAACAAATAACTTCCGAATGCTTCCTCATTTTTTTTCAATGCACCTATGGTTGCATTTCCGCCCAAAGAAACACCAATTGCACTCCCCACACCTGCTAATCCTACCATTAATGCCACTCCGATATAAGCTAAAATAACTGCTGTTGTCATGATTAAAATATTTTAAGATTATAATTAATACTATTGATTCTTTTTAAATGGTTTGTACTCTTTTCCTCCACCAATAAATCCGGCATTTTTATAAAACTCAACAAATGTCAGCCGTAAAGGATGCACAAAAGCACCCAGCACTGCCATAAAGATATTTAACGAGTGTCCCACAACAAGTATCAGCAGAAATATGATCTGGCTGAGGATAATGGTATCCCCACTCATTTCCATGGCCAGGTAATTAAACACATATCCCAGTATAGCACTTGAGATGCCGAGTGCAAAAAGTCTGATGTAGGATAAAAGATCACCAAATATCCCTGTTGCCGTAAAATATATATCTCCCAGGCCTTTACTGAGATTACTCAAAATTCCCTTTTCAGGATTATTAAGAAATATTATCATTATTAAACCTGAGCCCAGAATAAATAAATATATGTATTTCAGGCCGGATGAATCCATACCTGGTTTGTCTTTAAGTATGCTGTACAACACACTGCTGACAATCAATATTATCCACCCAAGGGTTGACAGCGCAAATTTAAATCCGTACTGCCTGCTGATATTCAGAATTTTTACTATCATCCCGAATATTATCTGGACACCCCCCAGAAGGATAGCAAAATAAAACATATCCTCAGGTTTCAGGAACATGTCCTTTATGCCGGAAAGAAATGCAATATCAGCTTTTATCAGGTCGATCCCGAAAATAGTCCCTGATAGCAATCCGAAAACAATTGTCGAGGCTCCGAGAATTTGTACCAGAGTGAGTAAAGGTTTGATTTTACTCTTTCCGCGCAGTTTTATTATGCTGGCGATAACGAGGAATAGCAATCCATATCCGGCATCACCCAGGCAAAATCCAAAGAACATCATAAAAAACGGTGCAAAGAAAGGTGTCAGGTCAAGTTCTGTGTAATCCGGCAATGAATACAACTTTGATATCGGCTCAAATAACTTCGCAAATTTACTGTTACGCAGTTTAATAGGGATCTTATCTTCTTTAGAAGGTTCTGAAGTAATATAATAAATCCCTGAATTATCAAGAAATGCATTTATATCTTCTTCCTTATCTTCAGGAACCCACCCTTCAAGAAGCATGAGTTTTTCCTCTGCCTGCTTTTCCGTGTTGAAGATCACGTTCCCGAAATTAAATTTTTCCTGTAATTCATCTCTGCCGGAAACCAGTAATGGTATGTACTTTGCTGCATAAAGATCAAACACATCTTTCGATTTCAATAATATTTTTTGTATTTCTTTTTGTTTTTTCAACAGGTCG
>CAZBUF010000545.1:0-21673 GCA_964495025.1 uncultured Bacteroidales bacterium
GAACAGCGAATAAGTATGCTGCTCGTGAAGGTTAGTGAAAAAAAGTTTGTCATTGACAGGTACAGGATATATTTGGATATCATTAATTGGAACCTGGTCAATCGCAGAAGCCAGGGAGTCGGCGAAAATTAATCTGCCAAGGTTAAAACTACCGCCATCAATTTCAATTCGCATCAGGGTATCAGAAACAGAAAGTTCAATGTCCCTAGCAAAAATTGATTGAAAAGCAGTCCATGCCCCGGTTTTCGGTATGCTTATACTCCCGGTTTTATCCACGTTGTTAAATAATATTTTCATTTTACCCGTGCTGTTGGGTGAGGCAACACGAATTTCTGCATCATAAGTATCTGGTGATGATACCTCCACTGAATATTCAAGCCATTCGCCGGTAGTTATCCAGCCAACATTTCCGCCTCCGTCGTTGTACTCGGTATCCACATCTTCATCCTGCCTTATACCAGGCCCCTGGTTGCCGGCATCTGCATCATGATAAGCGATACCTTCACCTCCTGTATCAAAGTGAACAGATTCAATAGTTCCCGGAATGATATGTTTCATGTTTTTATCAGGATAGGGCAATTGCCTGTTTATCAAAACTGACAACTCGGCAGAATCAGCACCACAAAAGTCATTGACGTTCACTTTTATTAAACCGGCAGAACTATTCCAGTCAACATTTATCATATTTGAATCTTGGGGACTGTTTAACTTAACATCACCGGGAAGGAACCACTCATATACTGCATCCCTTGTTTCTGACACCCAATACATCAGGCTGGAATCATATGCATTTATAAGCTCATCCCCATGAATTGTAAGTGAATCAATCCTGACCCGGTGCTGCAGATCATATTCGTTACAATTAGTGATGAGATGACAAAAAACCGTATCTGTATTGCATCCCCAGTTAACGCTGATACTATTTGTGCCCTGTCCGGATACAATCACAGCATCTTCCGGTACAGTCCAGTTATAGGTCATACTATCAGATTCAACAGTTCTGAAATTAAGATTTTTACAAGCTTTCACTATAAGGCTGTCTCCTTCAATTTTTGGTGCTGTGTTCAGCTGATATACCCTGATATAATCAACTTCCAGCTTCTGCGGGAAAATCGTTGTCTCGTCAGGATAGCCAGGCCAGTTTCCACCCACAGCCACATTCAGGATCAGAAAGAACTCCTGGTGAAATTCAGTCATATGTGCAGGTGTTATATCAACTATGGCAAACTGAAAGCCATCAATTGACCAGCGAATATTGTTTACATTCCATTCAACAGTAAAAATATGGCTTGAATCAGCAAAAATTCCTTCCGGTAATTGATAACTGCCTCCATACTGTGCATGATCTCCTCCGGCGTTGGACCAGTGAACCGTGCCATAAGCTTTATCATCAAAGCCTTCACCTCCTCCTATTAATTCCATAATATCGGTTTCACCACATGCCGGCCAACCTGTTCCTTCAAAAATGCTTCTGCCCATCATCCAGAAAGCAGGCCAAATACCCTGGCCATATGGTAATTTCATGCGTGCTTCAATTTTCCCATATTTCCAGTATCTTTTCTGAGGATAAGTTATTAATCTTGCCGATGTGTAATTACTGCCCCCGTAGCTCTCTTCCCTTGCTTCAATTATCAATGCGCCATTCTCAATACGTGCATTCTCAGTACGTTTTTCTGTATAGTACTGAAGTTCATTATTTCCCCATCCGCCTGAACCGGTTTCATAAGTCCAGTTGGCTGAATCCGGTAGACCTTCTTTGCTGAATTCATCATTCCATACAAGTTCATAGCACGACTGTGATTTTAAATTCTGTATGGACATAAGGATTAAAAGGACGGAGATTATATATTTAAAATTCGTATGCATATTCTGTACACCTGTTTTTAATAAATTAATTCCCCGGTTTTAATATCAACTAAACATTCTTTTTTTACAATCTTTTATAAAAATTTTTCTTTTCCCAAAAAAAAGTCTGAAACCGGGGAATAATAAAAATACCTGGCAATTAAAACTAATCAAACAACTTATTCAGAATTAAATTTTTTGTTAACGATATTTCCGTTGGTATCCTGTAGCTTTATTATATACATACCTTTTTTCAGATCAGAAGCATCTATCTGTATTATCTTTCTATTTGAACCATCTATGCTCATAACAAGTTTTCCTACTATATCATAAACAGTGACTTCTGAAATGATATTTTCAGCATTAATATATAAATATTCTTTGGCAGGATTGGGATATACTGCTACGGCAAAAGTATTATCAGAACCGATAAGAATACTTTCTTCAGTACCAGTAACTGATGTTTTTGTCATTTTTAAATAATCAATAAACAGTGTGCCTGCCTGTCCGTTGTACATGGCATCGCCATAATGAGCAAAAGCTTCAAATCCGTTGATCATTGTACTGTCAACTCTTATAGCAGGAATGCCCCCGTTCCAGTATGTGCAGTAGAACCTGTTATTCGCGCGGAAATCATCAGTCAGTTCATACCATACACCATTTTCAGCTACATATGTCCACGGATTACCGTTGGTTTCCATCCTGGTTCTGATGGTATCGTTGTATGGTTCAGCTCCGTCACCAAACAGGTCGAAACGAACCGGGATGTTGTCATTAAAGAAATCTGTTACCATGAATTTAATATTCAGGACTGACAGGGTTGAAAAATCCTCGTAATCACCAAAATCATACCATACTGCGCGTGGAAACCAGTCGGAATGAAGCCATGAATAGTCAGATTTCAGTTGATCATCTGCATAGTCAATTACAGATACCCCGGAGCCCCAATCAGGTTGGCCGGATGCTACTCCTATACCTGATGAAGTATTACCTGTAAATTCGTCAATAATTAATTCTTCCTGGGCAAATGTAAAGACACATGCCAGGATGAATAAAGCTGTTGTAAGTAGATTTTTTTTCATAATATGTAATAGTTTAAGGTTTAAAAGATGCTAATTATTGGTAATTTGGATTTTGTTTTAAAATACCACCTGAGCGGTCAATTTCCTGTTGTGGATATGGGAAGTACCTTTTAGCAGAAACATAAGAACCACCCCATTGATTCTGCAACACTTGTTCTGCCAGACCCCACCTTATAAGATCGAAATATCTGTGCCCCTCATTGGCCAGTTCCAGCCTTCGTTCTTTAACTAATGCATCAAACAATGTCTGTCCTGATAATGCGGGGTTTAAAACCGGAAGATTTACACGAAGCCTTATTGAGTCAATATATTGACGTGTTACTGCTTCATTGCCAAGCTGGTATTGGGCTTCGGCATATAGGAGATAAATATCCGCCAGGCGTATTTCAATTTCATTGTGTTCATAATCCAGTTCGGCAGCACCAATTCCATCTGTAAAACTTTCGGCATCGGGGGCCATTTTTTTGCACCACCATCCGGTGTTTTTATAAGGATCGGAATAGTTTGCACCAATAGTTGCAAAAAGTTCGTCTCCATAAGCCGAGTTATATTTCCTGATGCTATCGTTTTCCGCATCGAAGGCGTTTATCAGGCTTAGTTCGGTTTTATTAAAACCCCAACCTGCGTGATAGTATGAATTACTGCTCAGAGCCCGTACCCCCATAAGCTGGGAATTCACATTGCCTTCGAAAGCACGGCTGCGATTGGCTTCCCAATCCGATCCATAATTTCTGGAATAGCTGATCTCAAATATAGATTCGGGTCCGAATTCGCCGGCAACAGAGAAAATATTTGAATAGCTTGTATCGAGCCGGTATTCGTTTGATGTAATTAAATCATAAAATACTGATGATGCTTCCGAATACTTTTCCTGGAACATATAGACTTTTCCGAGAAATGCCCGGGCTGCTCCTCTTGAGGCCCTGTGATAATCTGAAAAATCCTGCTCTGATTTTGCCGGCAGTACTTCTATGGCATCCTGTAAGTCGGTTATAATGAAGGAGTACACCTCTTCAACAGTGTTTACAGGAGGATAGGGATCGGCTGTTGTAATTACGTAGTCAACAATCGGAACTTCCCCGAAGAAAGTCACCAGCTCCCAATGGTAGTATGCCCTTAAAAACTTTGCTTCTGCAACATATTGAAGAATAAGAGCTGTAGGTTCATCGTATTCCCTGGTAATAAGCTGATTGCACCTGAAAATGCCATAATATGAACGCTGCCAGTGGGATAAAAGCGAACCGTTCTGCGGCAGGACCCTGAACTCATCTATCTCCTGCCAGTCGGTAATATCCTGGGCGTTACCACCACCTGCATTTCCATCGTCCGATGCTATATTACGCATCATGTATGAACTGGCATAACCCTTTCCATAAGCCTGATCATTATCAGCGGCATAATCTCTGACAAGAAGATCATAGGCAGCATTCAGGCCTTTAAAGACTTCCTCTTCAGTAGTATAATAAGTCTCATCAAAAGACAGGCCTATTGGCTCGGTATCCAGAAAATCTTTTGAACAACCGAAAAGTAATACTCCAATTAAAGTAATCGATATTATATTTTGTTTTTTCATTGTTATCAGTTTTAAAGGTTAAAATGTAACATTGACCCCAAGCTGATATATTCGGGAGATTGGATAAAATCCATAATCAATACCTATGGATGAAGCTGAATTTTCGTTGACAACTCCAATTTCAGGTTCCAGGCCTTTGTATTTTGTAATTGTAAACAGGTTCTGTGCCCCGGCATATAACCGGGCCTCCTGTATCCCGAAGTTTTTAAAGAATATTATTTCGGAGAAGTTATAGCCTATTTGCAGGTTCTTAAGGCGCACATAACCAGCATCTTCAACAAACAAATCACTATTTCGGAAATTGCCGTTCGGATCGGTTTCGGAAGGCTTGAACCAATCGTTGGTTGATTCTTCACCATCCCAGGCCATATCATAGTAATACTGCGGTTTGTTATAACCAAACCGGTCAGAACGGTTCAACGCGTTAACAACCTGGTGGCCGAATGCTCCCTGAATGAATAAACCCAGGTCAATCTGTTTATAGCTTAGTGAGATATTAGTACCTAATAGCCAATCCGGGTTCGGATCACCTATTTTTATCCTGTCTTTGCTGTTAATTGTACCGTCCCTATTTACATCAAGGAATTTTACATCACCGGCACGTGCGCTCGACTGGTATTTTATCCCGGCCACATTTTTGTAACTTGCTGCCTCATCATCCGTTTGAAAAATACCATCAGTAACATAGGCACTATAATACCAGACCGGGTAGTCTTTACGGAATTTTGTGATAGCGCCGTCTTCCATAAATAAAGTAACTCCTTCAAGAACATCTTCCTTACCTGTACTAATCACCTCATTATAATTATAAGCCGCATTGAGATTTATGTTGAAGATCAAATCACCCAATCTGTTTTTATAGCTGGCTTCCAATTCTATACCTGTATTCAGTACATCGCCTGCATTTACAAAAGTCGGGTAATTACCATATATATTAGCAGGGGTTGCCAGTGTCAGCAGATCTTTTGTAACCTTCCTGTAATAATCCATATTAAGGTACAGGCTGTTTTGCAGAAAAGCTATTTCAAATCCCAGGTCAAATTGTTCACTGACTTCCCATTTCAGGTCAGGATTGGACAAGACTGCTGGTTCTGCTGCTGGCAGTAATAATCCATTGGCGGCGGGATACTGGTAATTTTCTTCGATGAGAGCGGCCCACTGAAAAGGATTTAAATTTGATGTGCTTCCATTTTGTCCCCAGCTTGCGCGTAATTTCATCAGGCTGATATTGTTCCAGTTCCAGAAGTCTTCGTTGGATACTATCCAGCCAAATGAAACTGAAGGGAAATAGCCGAATTGATTTTCCGGTCCGAATAACGATGATCCGTCAGCCCTGAATACAAGGTTGACGATATATTTTTCTGAATAGTTATAGCTCAGTCTTCCGAAATAAGACAACCATTTTGTTACTGAGATAGCGTCCGATGAACGGCTTAACGAGTCCACAGTGCTGGAGATCAGTATAAAATTATCTTCTTCCTTGATCAGGTTGAAGCCATTTGCCCAGATGCCCCTGTAATTATCTTCCCTGATTTCCATACCTCCAAGTATCCCGACATGGTGTTTATTGATATCTTTTGAGTAGTTGATAATATTTCCCCATTGCCAGTTCATCCATTTTTCTATACTACGACTTACACCATTTTGGGGATTATCATTCTCCAGATTATAATAAGTCTTCCTGTTCCAGTAATTATTATTCCCGTAAGCCAGTTCAAAGTCGAATTTATTTGTATAAGTAAATCCTTTAAAAGGGATAATATCGGTTTTAAAGCTGCCAAGTACACGGTCTGTAGTATATACCCCAGTCTGTACTTCAAGCAACGCAAGAGGATTGTATACTTCACCTGTCACATAATCAGAAATGCCGTAATAATCTCCTGCTGAATTCCTGACAACATAGTCAGGTTGTTGTATTTGCACGAAACCGGGTAGTTCTTCATATGTTTGAACCGTTACCGGTGTTAAGGGATCCATATTAATAGCCCTGTTCATGAAGTTGTTAAACAGACTGTTTTCAGGAAGTGAAGTTCTTTCTGAGCGATTAATGTTAAGCTTATTTGAAAATTTAAGCCATGATTTAAGGTTGTATTCAGCGTTAAATCTGCCGGAATACCTTGTGAAATTAGCTTTATTACTGCCAGCGATACCATCCTGTGAAAAATATGATCCACTGACTGCATAAATAAATTTTTCGTTTCCTCCGCTGATTGAAATGTTGTGCTCAAACATAGGCGCCCGAGTTAAAACTTCATCCAGCCAGTTTGTATTATATGTTTGATCGCCCTGTAAAGGAAGGTGGTACGTGCCTGCGGGATTAAGAATTGCCGCAGAATCAGTTCCTTCGGCAACCAGGGCGCGCCATCTGTAATCAAGATAATCATGACTGTTCAGTACCTGGAAATTTTTATTGGCAATTTCCTGCCAGCCGTAATAGAATTTATAGTTAACACTGGCCTCACCTTGCTTTCCTGATTTTGTTGAGATCAACACAACACCGTTTGCCCCCTGAGCCCCGTAAATGGCTGCGGAAGCAGCATCTTTCAGTATCTCAATAGATTGTATATCGTTGATATTGATATTTTCTATACCTTTCATACGCATACCATCAACTATATAGATGGGTTCAGCGCCCTGGTTTGATCCTGTTCCCCGCACCCTGACGGTGAAACCGGATCCGGGCTGGCCGGAAGTCTGTGTTACGGAAATACCTGCTACTCGCCCTTGAAGGGCCTGTTCTGCCCGAAGAGAAGCAGAATTTGAAATTTCATCAGAAGTTACTTTTGAAATTGCCCCGGTAACCAGGCTTTTCTTTTCAATACCGTAACCTATAACGACAATTTCGTCTAGCGATTGGACATCAGGAAATAACTCAATATAAATTGTTGTATCGCGCACAACAGTCCTATACGCTTTAAGATAACCTGTATAAGAAAATTCAAGCTGATCATCAAGTGTCACTTCAATTGAAAATTTACCATCCAAATCAGCTGCAACACCTGTGCTGGTTCCTCTAATAACAATAGAGGCACCGGGCAGAGGTTCCTTTGTGTCTGATGCGGCAACAGCACCTGAGATGGTAACTGTTTGTCCTGTAACACTGATTAGAAAAAAAATAAATAGTGTTAGTAAAATAAGTGTTTTCATAGGAGTTAACAATTGTTTGTTTTCAATTTAAGGAATGATAGTCAAAAATATTGATTACCTGATATATAATCAATTTATCAACTACATTGAAAATACATCATTGATTTTTTGCACTACATCAAATACACATCATTAGATCATTAATTAACTGTATTTAAATAATATAAAAAAGTCAAATAACACTTCTATATACAGGAGTTTTTTATTTTCCTGCAAGCATAATGGTTTAATGAATTATTTTATTGAAAAGAAGAATGACAACATATCCTGCACCGGCAGTTGTTAAACCGGGATTTAACATATTTTCATCGGGAGGGATGAAAGCATTTACAAAGAAGTGAAAAATTTACAAAATGAATTTTAGAGACAGTTAAATATTAATGATATATTCTGTCAGGTTAACATTCCTGCCAAGTCTCATTTTTCGGCGAAGCCTGTAACGGCTAATCTCGACTCCCCGTATAGAGATATTCATCAGGGAAGCAATTTCTTTAGTGGTAAGGTTCATTTTTAGGTATGAGCACATACGCAAATCTTTCGGTGTTAATACGGGATGTAATTTTCTAAGCTTATTGATGAAATCCTGGTGAACTTCATCGAAATATTTATCGAATACCTGCCAGTGTTTTTCGTTCCTGATGTCATGGTCAATTTTATGGACAATAGTCTTTATATCATACATAACCCGTTGATTGCTTGCCTTTGAATACATTGACAATAATTCCCCTTTTAAATCAGTAAGAAATTTATTTTTTTGTATCAGATGCATAGTCGAATTTGCAAGTTCCATATTCTTATGACGCATTTTGGTCAACAGGTTTTCATGTTTAAGCTCTTCAATTTTTTGTTCGGATAGTTCCACCTCTTCTTTAAATTGTTTTTCCCTGGCGAATAATTCTTTTTTATGTTTCAGCTTTTCGTATTGCCTGGCTTTTTCTATCCTTCTTTTGAAATAAAGAAAATTCAGCAGTCCAATAGTAATTATCAGAGAAATATAAAATGCATATGCCACGCGCGTACTGTAAAAAGGAGCTTCAATTTCAAAGGTATAGCAGGCGATATCGCTGATGTTATTGTAGATATTCCTGGCTTTCACCTCGAAAGTATAATTTCCTTTCTTCAGGTTGGTGTATTCTTTCACAGTTCGCTTGGTCCATTCTGACCATTCGTCATCAAATCCAATCAATCTGAAAGAATAGGAGATCTGGGCAGGAGCTTCATAAAAAGGCGACAGGTAACTTAGTGATATGGAATTGTACCTGTATGGAATTTCAGGAATTGTTTTGCCTGATTTTCCGTCCGGTTCAATATTTCCGCGATTGTTAATGATTGAATCGTTACCTCTTCCCTTAATAATGACCTGGCCAATATATGCCTTATAAAGATGTCTGAAATCTTTGATCATCATAGGGTCATAATGAATCATGCCTCGCTGGCTGCCAATAAATACGATATTTTTACCAAGTACATATACATTTTCAAAAGATGAAGAAATATATTGATTGTTTATCCTGAGAAATGGAAGTACAATCCTTGAATATGTGCCATCTTCCTGCAGGCGAAAGACTCCCATGCCATTACCTGTAAAAAACCACAGGTCTCCGAGATAGTCTTCTATAACCTTTGTAAGACCCGACATCCCACTAAAAATTTTATTAAGTTTTTCAAATTTCCGGAATGTATTGGTTGATTTGTTATAAGTATAAAATGCACTACTGGTAACAATGACAGTTTTATCCATGATTTTTGTAACTGAATAAGGAATAGGAGGAAGGCCACTTGCTGTATTGTACAAAGTGGCATTAATGACCTGAGACATATTTTCAGAAAGGATAATCCTGTAAACTCCTTTGTATCCGTGTGAAATCCAGATAGCACCATCTGTATCAATTACTATTTCTTTACATGACTCCTTAAAACGTGCAATTTGCCTGTCAAATTTCCAGCCTAAAGGGGAACCCGGCACTTTTCTGAAAAGAATAAGGCCATTATAAGTCCCGCCAATCAGGTAATCCTTTTTACCTTTGGGTTTCGCATAATCCCAGCCTCCCTGAATATCTGATAAATGGTATGCTTTCCTGTCTTTTATTATGAAGGTGCCAAGATTATGTCCACAAAATAATGTATTATCAAAAACTTTCAGTGTCCATACCTGGCCCATGGTTCCTTCAACCAGTTCAAACCCCGAATCAATAGAATAGTTATTATCAACTTCACAGAGTTTCCTGGCAAAAAGCCCCTGGTTTGTCCCGATAAATAATATTCCGTCATGTACTATTGAACTATAGGATGTTTCGATGTTATAGCAATAGTTAATGGTAGTTAAAGGCAAGCTTAACTCAAGCATATCAATACCATTATCCAATCCGAGCCAAAGGTTTTTATCCCGATCGTAAAACAAACTCAGGACAGTGTTGTTTTGCAAGCCTTTGTACCGGTTTATGTGCTGCACGATTTCACTCTTCATATTGATGATATAAAGGCCATTCTGTATACTTCCGATACCAAGCATCTCATTAGGAAGTTCGATTGCAGAATATATCTGATCCCTTTTCAGGATATTGTTTATTTCTGCTGTCCATTCAGTAAGTTTATCACCGTTTAGAACAAATACTCCATTGTTCGTTGTCCCCAGCAAATACTGATTGGTACCCCTGGATATCAGGAATGTAATTTCGTTTTTCTTAAAAAAGGTAGTATTGATATAATATGGAATTAACTCTTTATCCTTAAGAATATATAAACCGTTTTCGCGGTCAATCACAAAAATGCTGTTATTAACAAAATATGAAAATCCGAACTGTGAAGCCGGCTGTATAACTTCGAGCTTACCAAATTTTAATATGGAAATATTTGTGAATCCCTGAAAAACTATCCCATATCTTGTTTTATAAATTCTCCATATTTCACCAAAACTTTTATTTTTTTCCACTATTTGTTCAGAAACAGAATGATATACAAGATTCCCGGTAGCATCGGCTTCAAAATATCCGAATTCATCATAACCTCCTGCAAAAATCTTACTGTCAAGATAAGCAACACAACGTACAACAGACCGGTTAGGTAAAGGATGTACCACCCACTTGATACCATCAAATTCAAGCATACCATCATTATTGGCAAAGTACATTATTCCATCGTTATCCTGGGTGATTGCCCAGTTTTGTGTGCCTGCACTATAATCCTCACGACTGTAATTGTTGATGAATGGAAGTCCGATATTTTTAATCTGACCTGATATCTCAGTATGAGCGAAAATAACCAGCAAAAAACAAACGGCTAACTCTTTTCTATTTGTAAACCAGGTAGTGAGGTTCATTTGATGTATTATAAGATAAAAACAAAACTAAGAAAATATTTAAATTCCGGAATACAAATGGGCATATTTCATATAAATATGATACTTCGGACTTCGGTTGACACTGTGGATTAAAACCATATCAAGGCAGGCACCGTTCGGGTAGTTCCCTTCACCATCACCAAAAATCTGTGACAAACTGCGTTTCAGATCATCAATAGTATGAGAACCCTCCGGTCCGTTCGTCCAGTTGTTTATGTTCTCTGACTCCGGGCTTTCTTTTAAGTGCGCTGTCCCCTCTTCGAGCTATCCCTTTTTTAAAATTTATTTATTTTTAATGTGGTACTTTTACCCTTTGTTTTTATTTCCAGGATGTAGGTCATAGGGAGTAAGTCTTTACCGGCATTATAAGACCTGCTGTTAATAATTCCAGCTTCAACCTTTTTTCCTGAAAGATCATAGATTGAATACAGGCCTTTTCCATCCTTAATGTCGATAGTCAGAGTATCATTAAATGGATTAGGAAAAACACTGAACCAGTTATTGCTTACTATATTATTATCAACACTGGAAAAGTATTTTTCCTCCGGGATGAAACGAATTGTATGCAGAAAAAATGCATTTGCTGCTCCCTGGAACAGGAGGTATACATCATGCTGATCCGACACTCCGGAAATATCAGTACTTAAGGTCTGAAATGAATCCTCGCTCCCTGTTGCGGAAATAGGAATAGTGGCAACTTTGGTACCTCCTTCTCCCAGGTTGTCCAGCCAGATTTCCAAACTTCCTTCGGATAGGGATGAGGCAGTAACTTCTACCTCCACAGGTATTTTCTCCCCTTTACCCAGTTCTACGCCGCCCAGCATTAGCCAGCCTCCCTTACCGGTAGTGTTAGTCACTACATTACCTGATGATTTTGTGGTGGTTTCAATACCAAAATAATTATTATATCCAGCCAACGGTAGCTCAGAAAATCCGTCCTTATAGAAGAACAGATCGAAGTCAGCCGTAATTCCTTCAGCAAACAATCCATGAGAGTTGCCTACCCAGGAATTATAATCAGGTTGTTCTTTATCCAGATCAATGGCGCTTATACTTTCGCCCACCTGAATCCATACCAGCCCGTTTATACTGTAGTATCCATAGAGGTCATGATCTTTTCTGTCCAGTTTTAACCATATTGTGTTACCTGGTTCATTTTCAGACTCGTAAGCTATCCCATTGAATGCAAAAATAATTTTCTTCCCTTCCGAATAACCACTGAACAACCTGATATTAACCGATTCGTTCCCATTCGTAAGATATATTCCTGCAGCCTGGTTTGCTTCATTAGCATTGACACAAACCCTTGTAACAAGCGTATAATAATGGCCGCCATCCTTGTGTAAGATGTGGCTTCTTCCTGATCCCGGGCTGATTCTCAACCATCCGGGCCTGTCGGTAAGGGAGTATTTTGCAGCCGCTGTTTTGTTTAAGAAGTGCCACGACAGATCAATCGTCGCATCATCGAAATAATCTGAACGGGGCAATTTCCAGGGAATTCCTGATTCAGGCAGCTCCGGTTTTAACATAGGCAGAGATGTTGGTGCTGTAGCTGTTGGCTTGCCGTCAGTATCCCAGTTAATCTGGTGCAGTATACCCTGACGTCCCTGGGCTGTCCAATTATCACCGCTAACGCTTTCATAACTGTGTGCGATGGTCCACCATGTGCCGTCGTTTATTTGGAAGGGCTGTGTCATGTGGTTTGGAAATCTTAATGTAGCCAGAGGATCGGTTGTCGGGGCAAATACATTTCCCATTGCTTCCCATTGTGTTGATTCGCCGGTAAGGCTTTGCGACCTGAGCACATATTGTCCGCCCCAGACATTTCCCGCAATGAAATAGTAATACCAGCCATTCCGCTTGCACATTACAGGTCCTTCTGCCCAGCTATACTGTCCGTTGGCATTGACCCAGTCCATGTTAATAACGATGCCTGTTAAATGACCATCTGTTCCGATTTCCTGGATCCTGTTAATATATCGGCCTGGTTTGATGAGCATATAGGGAGTACCATCATCATCGACAAAAACAGAGTTGTCATAACCGCTGGCCCCTGTTGTAACTGTTGTATTCATTTTTACCGGCGCCGACCAGGGTCCTTCGGGATTATCCGCTTTGCAAAAATACTGTCCGCCTCCTGCGGTGTTTGAAAAATAGATCCAGTAGGAATCATAAAAACAGGTAATTGCTCCCTGCCATATACCGTAGGATGGATCGTCGTTAAGCAATCCGGTCCAATCTGGTGGGACTACCCTTGAAATTTCTTTCCAGTGCACCAGATCTGTGGAATGCAAAACCGGAAGATATGGTGTAAAATGAAAGCTGGATACGCAATGATAAAAATCGCCACCCACTTTTAATAAAGTCGGGTCGGGATGGTCACCAGGCAAAACCGGATTTATATAGGTTATCGCCTGCTGATAGGCTGAATCGGGGTAAATATCACTGACTCCGGGGAGCGTATCTGTTCCCCGTTCGCTATAGTTTGAATTTCCAACAGTTAAATTTTTTCTTTTCCAGGTAAGTATTCCGGCATCCCCGCCTCCGGTGATAATTTCGTCAGGTTCTGAGTGGCTAGTATTGACAATACTATTTATCACATACCAATCAGCTTTGTCCTTACTACCCGGATTTGATGTACTGATGAAGTCTGTTTGAGGTGTAATAAAACTTACATCACCATCAGTCAGAATTTCATAATCTGCACCAAGTGTCCCGGATTCTGCTTCAAAAATAACAGGTTCTTTCTGACAGTATAAAATATTGCTTATCAGAACTAAATTCGAAAATAGAATAGCAGCTAATCTCATAAGTAAAATTTAAGTTTCTTAAAAAATTTATTAAAAGTATGATATCAGGTTTGTATAAAATATAAGAATTTAGTAATTCTCTTGTAAAATTGTTGCGTAGCCAGATCTTACAACAGAGTTGGTTTAAGGTTTCCAACAGGCTGATAATTCGAACCATGCAACTTCTTTGTCCTTATCTTTTGATTTATCATTGATTCAGGCTCGCTGTATTTCCCGCTAAAAATGAACTCGTGAATTACAGGAAATGAGTTCAACGCATCCGGATTATCTTTGCATGAAGGACCTCCAGACCAGAAAGTGCCTTTGTTGAGTTGGATTTGTTCATAGACAGGATCTCAAAATATCATCACTGCAATGAGTCCATATTTTGGACTCAATATCGCTTTGGCATTTTTTTTAATATAACGGTACTGGCTGTATCTTATTAGGGAACGCCACCAAAAACCCTTTGTACGAAATGGTACAAACCGGATTTCCAAACCGACCATTCGTGGCCTTTGCCTGGTTCAATCAAATAATAGTGGTCAATATTATTTTGTACCATAAAGTTATGAGTATTTTGGCTCACCCAAAGAAGGCCGTCATCGCTGCCACATGATATCCAAAGTGAGGATATTTTAGTAGTGTCCTTACTTAAATCCGGAATTAGGGAAACAGCATCTTTAGTGTTTGGCGCAGGAGAAAAAGCCCCAATCCACGCGAAGGTATCGAGGTGTGCCAAACCAAAATTCAATGCCTGTCCGCCCCCCATTGAAAGTCCCGCTATTGCGCGGGCTTCCCGGACGGGTTTTACCGCATAAGTAGTGTCAATAAAAGGGATTAAATCTTTGATAAGTTCAAATTCAAAATTGGCAAATCCGGCCACTTTATCAGGAGCAAAAATATCTGAACCAGGTGAATCGTCCGTCATTGCACGGCCATTGGGCAACACTACAACCATGGGAGCAATCTTGCCCGTAGCATAAAGGTTGTCTAATATATAATGAGGCACACCGTAATTGTACCATGCGTTTATGTCGCCTCCTATTCCATGTAACAGGTAAAGCACATTATAGGTTGAATCTGTGTTATATCCTGGGGGTAGATAAATTCTTGTCTGGCGGTTAACACCAACAGTACTTGAGTAATAAGATACCACTTCAGTTTTACCATGGGCAATGCTTGTCTTATAACTATCGAATCCCAAAGGAGGAGAGGAGGAATCGATTCTAAACCAGTCAAAATCAACATATCCACCGGTTGATTTTGTTGCATAATTAAACAGGCAAAACTTGTTTCCGGTAAATACAGAAAGATTAAATCTCATTGACAATTCATTACCAAGTGAAGTAAATTTTTTATTATCTAAGCTGTATGAGAAGGATGCCTTACTTGTACCATAATGAGCCGATGTCTGCAAGAATATGGTTTTACCTTTCATTATCACAGAGTCAATCGTTTCTCCATTATTTACCATTGTGATGTATTTGGAACCATTAACTTGTTTGACAGCTATATAAGCATATGGATCCTGAAATATAGCTAAACCGGCTATATCACCATCTTTCATATTTTCCACCTCAATTTTTGTAACGGCAATTGCAGGTATGGTATTTGAGTAATAAGCAAATGGTCTTTGTGTGAGAGTGTTACGTGCATCACGCAAATTTGTAACTATTTTTCCTGTTGTTAACCTTAAGTATCCAGGCTTTTGGATTAGCGACCATCTTGTAGAATCAGGATTATGGTTCCATCCCCACTGCATGCCAAGTACTGCATTATCAAATTCGTCCGATGTCGGAAATATTTTGATCGGATAATTTCTCTCAACGTTCGGCTTCTTGTATGTTACTACACCTTTCCCATCAACACCTACCATGGGCCAATCATCGTCCCACGTAACAGGTTGCAGGGTTGGAAACCGTCCGAATGCGCCTCCGTCCTGAAAGATAATTGACCACCATTCTCCGGTTTGTGTTTCTATGAGTGCTCCCTGGTGAAGGCCTGTTCCCAGATTTCCGTTGTCTCTGATAACTATTTTCTCTTCATAAGGGCCATAAATATTTTCTGCGCGCAGGGCTACCTGGAATCCGTCCCTTCCTCCGTAGGTAGCATATAAAAAATAGTAACCGTTGATTTTATAGACATGGCTACCTTCAAGCCCCGGCCTGATATCACCTGTAAAAACCAGGATATCATCGCCGACAGCATTAAAACCGGTATCCAACTCTGTAACATAAATAGTACTGTATCCATGCGCCACATAGATTTTCCCGTCATCATCAAAGAACAAGCCCGGATCATAATATCCTCCCGGCAGGTGTTTTATTTCCCATGGGCCTTCAGGATAAGTGGCAGTAAAGAGAAAGCCTCCTTCATCAAGTGTAATGAAGAGTAAATAATAATTCCCATTGTTATATTTTAAACTGGTGGCCCACTGCCCACGGCTATACCTGTTACAGCCATCAAGGTTATAACAGGGGCTGTAATCCATACGCTGTAAGGCATTACTACAGTATTCCCAGTTTACCAGATCGTGCGATTTGAGGATTGTTACCCCGGGAAAAATGAACATGGTCGTTGTAACCATATAATAAACTGAATCTACCCTGATTACATCGGGATCGGGGAAATCAGCATAAATAAGCGGATTGGTATACGTACCGTCTCCATTATCACTTTGTGTTTTTTGTGCAAATAAATTGACTGGTGGCAAAAACGAGAATATAATAATTATTGAGATTAAAATAGTTTTCATTTACGGGATGGTTTTGTTGGCTTTAATCTTCTTTTTAAAGTTTAATAAAGAGACCACATGCCTCTTATTAGTTAGAAATTCCATTTGTTATAGACTGTTTTTCTAAAATAAATAAGGGAGCTTTTTATAGCCCCCTTATTTAGAAAATCAAACACTTATTTTGAAAATTACCTAAGAAACTATTCGACAAAAGGAATAAATGTTTCAAATTCTTCTCCCCTGTTACGCATTACCAAAGTATCAGTCAGATTGTGTGTAGTTGTTCCAAAGTCAATTGTGTACTGGAGATGAAGAACATCACGTTCTTTGTCACCCCACATGTCTCCATTTTCTATATATTCACCGCTTCCTGCCAGCGTGTAAGATGCTGATTCAGGATTAGATATGATGCAATTATTATTTTCATCAAAGCTGATTATAAGCTCGAAAGGAAGATCAATATTGCCTTCTGCTTTGGTAACCAGGGATATTGAAACTTCATTTAAAGATCTGGTCATTGCATTACACACCTCATCCCATTCCACATATTTTTCATGGTAAACATATATGGTGTCAAGTGCAGTATTTCCATTTTTGCCTTTAACATCATCAATACCCCTGCGCAGGTATGAAGCGTGCCAGGGATTTATATACTTTATGGCGTAAAGAATATAATCTTTAGGTACAACGCTCCACTCTTCAGCAATACGGCGGTCAGCAGTGTCTATTACTGTCTGGCCACTGAGTACCGAATCAGCATTTGTTACCGATGTTATTACTAAGGTGATAACATAAGTATTTTTAATGGAAAGGCTATCTTCAAAAAAAGCATCAGTCAACTGTACTTCTATTCCGCCCATTAATTTACCCGAAGGAATCACTATCTGCATATTACCGGGAAGGCTGTAATAGCCTGAAGGCATTGCAATTACATCATCTCCTTCAGCTCTCTCGAATTTGAGATTCTCACAGAGCGAGTTATCAACAACTACATCTATCGTGATGTCCTTTTTATTTTCATAGACACCTCCCATTGTAGCCATAATAATGCATTTGTGCTCATTATCGAGTGTATTGTCATTAACATAATCCTCCCCAAGTACAAGTGTCCTCACTGGCGATTGATATGCAAAATACACGGTAGAATAATCATAATCCGGAAATTCCCAATCCTGATTCTCACATGCTGAAAAAACAGCGAGTATAATTAATAATATAAAAAAATTCTTTTTCATTTTTCAATTTTTTATAGTTCAAAGTATAAAATTACCA
The DNA here is from genome assembly GCA_964495025.1 of uncultured Bacteroidales bacterium. Taxonomy (GTDB): domain Bacteria; phylum Bacteroidota; class Bacteroidia; order Bacteroidales; family UBA10428. The sequence goes on from CAZBUF010000545.1 coordinate 17,786, forward strand.
CCCGTTGTTTTGTATTAAACCGGCTTTTAACACTTCATTATACGGAAGCGGGCCATAGTACATAAAATCTTCGTACAGCCTGTTTTCTACCGGTGCTACTACATAATTATTACCAGAAATTCTTACACCATAGGCTGGTTCCGTAAGATTTTCCTTCCATCTTCGTAAATCCCAGAAACGGAATCCTTCGAAACATAGCTCCAGTCTTCTTTCATTGCGTATTAATATTCTCATATCATTCTTATTGTTTATTGATGCCAAATAATTGTCGGGTTGTGTAATTCCTGCCCTGGTACGTATGGCAGCAACTATATCACGTGCTGAGAAAGCGTTAGAACCTGTCCCGTCGGGACCCCATGCTTCATTAGCAGCCTCTGCATATATCAGATATATCTCTGTATATCTGATATGAACGGGATAGTGCTTTTGACCTTGCATTGCAGTAGGATTCAGGTTAATGTCTTCTCTGAGTAATTTACGCAAATAATATCCGGTTCTTGTAGATGTTTTGAGAAAATCAACAGCATCATCGCCACTATTTGTACTCGTCATAATGGTAGTACCTGCCAGAGTGCTTCCATTCACAACGATATAGTTATTTAACCTTGGATCGCGATTGGCATATGGATTCGTTGGTACATAATCGCTGTTAACTGTATCGGTTATAGGGTAACCGTTAGCCATAGGAAATGCATCCACCAGGTTTTGGGAAGGATTAACCATGCCACGACCGTAGAGCGAAGGAGGATAGTTATTTTGCTCAATATTGTAACTCGTACTTACACTGCTCCTCCATAGCATTTCGTCTATATCACGATTACGAGCGAGATTCAGTCGATCAACATTATCTTTTGTATAAAATAATCCACCAGTAGGATCCAGTTCGGATACACCTCCGTTCAGCTCAATAATCTCTGCAGCATAATTTGCTACATCTTCCCATGTTGTAGTGGTTCCTTCACTATAAGCAGGACTCGCTGCAAGTAATGCAGCTTTTGCCCTTATAGCTTTTACTATACGTCCCGAGATGCGTTGCCTGCTAATATCACCGAAAACCCTGTTATACTCTTCAACAGTAAAGTCTTTATAATTGTCAGGTAAATCCGAATCTTTTGATATATCACCATAATCTATAGGCAGGTATTTCTCTGCCTCATTTAAGTCGCTATAAATTTGTTGCATACACTCTTCAAAGGTATTGCGCGGCCTGGAGAAATCAGACCCGGCTTCGAGCACTTCAGTGATTATAGGTACTCCGAGTAATTCACCGCCTGGACTATAACCGCCATGAGCCTGAAGAAGGTTAAGCATAAACAGTGCCCTAAGCGCACAAGCTTCGCCTTTGTGCCGGAAATTAAACAGTATCTGGGCAGAATCGCTTCTTGCTGACCATTCTATTTTATCATTTTCGGTAAGGAACCTGTTCAGGTACATTATTGCTGTGAATGAGTTATCCCATTGATCCGCCGGGTTGTATATTGAAGACCACTGTCCTGTTGCCACTTTGAGGTAACCACTGAATTTATCGTTAGTAACCGCATCATCGGTAGCTGCATCGTTAAATGAGTAACTATTTGTCGGGAGCCGCGTGTAAGCGTTCATAAGCACACCCTCTGCAAAAATCGGATCATCATAAATATCTTCCAGGGTTTGATGGTTATCGTCAGCCGGTTCAAGAATGTCTTCACATCCGGAAAATACCATCGCGACAGCTATAAGTATTATTAAATATTTATTCATGTCTGTTTATTTAATATTTGATATGGTCATTAAAAATTTGCCCTTATTCCGATACTAAAATACCTGAATTGGGGAGCGCTCATAATATTTAAGTCAATTATATCTTTATTCTTTGAGATAGTCAACAGGTTTGATCCACTGGCATATACACTAAGTTCCCTGACAAATGCTTTTCGCAGGATATTTGCCGGCAGATCGCAGGTAACCTGTACTTTACTTAATCTAAACATGTCGGTTTTATATATCCAGAAATCAGAATAACGGAAATTATTGTTATTCTGCTGGGAAGATAAACGGGGAAATGTAGCAGTATTTTTTGTTTCCTCTGTCCATCTGTCACGTACAACTTCTGAATATTTATTATCCCCGTCAACCCAGTAATAGTCGCTGCTTTTCATCCCGTTTCCCCCTTTTGAACCTGTACCGAGCATAAAAATGGTAATACTTTTGTAAGTTGCCGAAAAATTGAGGCCATAATAAAAAGGAGCTATCCAGCATCCAATCTTCACTTCATCCCTCTCATCAATTATATTATCTCCATTTTGATCTACGTATTTGATATCGCCGGGTCTTACTTCACCGAATGCTTGTTTATGATGGCTGGCTATATCGGTTTCATCCATAAAAAAGCCGTCGCTGACAAGTCCGAATATAGCATATACTGGTTTGCCAACCCTGTTCTGATAAGAATCACTATATAGTTCATCCCGTTTAATAACTTCTGAATTGGCATAGGTTGCATTCATTCCCAGATTAAATTCTACTTCACCGATATATTTGTTAATATTAAGCATTACATCAATGCCACTGACTTGATAACTATTATAATTGGAATAGGGGACAAAATCACTTAAGTAATTTGGATATTGCGTAAATCTTTGCGTGGGGAGGCCATCCATCCTGGTCAGAAAATAAGTTGTTTTGAGCCAGAGTAATTTTTGAAAAAAAGCACCTTCAATACCAGCATTGAACTCTTTTCTTTTGACAAAGGAAAGGTCCGGATTAGAACCCCACAAAGATGTAGTTGCCTGGTTATTATATAAATCATCATCCCATGAGAACCAGGTTTGTGATGTATATATGCTCTCATATAAATAATAATCGCCAATATCCATGTCAGTGTTAACTATACCAGCCGAAGCAGAAAGCTTCAGGAGGTCAACTGCAGTTGAGCCGGCAAGGAAATCCTCGGAACTGATCAACCAACCCAGTCCAATGGTTGGTGAAAAAGCCACCCTGTTGCCTTCCGGTAATTTTGTCGAATTCACATAAGCCCCGCTAAAGTCAATCCAGTATTTATGGCTGTAATTATATCCAAGCTGCAGGCCCATGTTTGTGTTTGTTGAAGCCTGGAATATTCCATTCCTGGTAATTGATGTAACTGATCCAAGCAATATTGCTGAAATGTTATGAATATCGTTCAATGTTTTAATGTAATTGAACTGCAAAGAAAAACCTAGATTCCGGGTTTGTGCTGAGCCACCGATATTTTGGGTGCCCGGACGTGCATCGTTTCCGAGTTTTTCAAGCCCGGTAATTACATCAGAACCCGGAACCGTATCCCAGGTGGGGGTATATACAGAGTATTCATTGTTAATTGATTGGTTGTAAGAATTATAGTAATCTGCATTAAATTTGGTATGAAATGATAAACCTGCCACTATGCTGTTAAGGTCTATATTTATCCCGTTGGTCACTTGCAACACACGGCTGATATAACTGTAGTATCCTCCAACATCCAAATCGGCAAACGGATTTGTCAGGTACTCCTGTGTGCCGCCCAATATGTAATGCCCGTCAATGATATTTTTGCTGTTTTCAGCCAAAAGCAGCACATCAGTTGAATCCTGGTCTATCATATTTATAGGCAGCAGAGGGGTAATTTTGTTAGGCAAAAGCATTGAAGCATTGTTCCAGTAATTAGCCAGTCCCCGGCGACTATCTATTAATACTGCTGACACATCGATAGAGCTCGATATGAAATCATTAAGATTTAGATCAACATTCCCTCTGACGTTAAACCTCTGATCACCCTCATTAATTCCTTCACCAATATTTAATAAAGTGGAATTGTTTATCCATCCGATATTGGAATAAAATTTTGCATCTTTGTTACCCCCCGAGAATTCAGCATTAACATCATTATTA
>CAZBUF010000546.1:0-3406 GCA_964495025.1 uncultured Bacteroidales bacterium
ACCCCGGAAATTATCAAGAACCTGGAATATCTGGGAGTTGACTATCTCATACCTATCGGCGGTGATGACACCCTAAGTTATGGTGTAAAGCTTTATGCCGAAGGAGTGAAAGTAGTGGCAATACCAAAAACCATGGATAATGATGTGCCGGGAACAGACTATTGCATTGGTTTCAGTACATGCATAACACGTACAATACATATGTGTAATACATTAAGGACTACGGCCGGTTCTCACGAAAGGATACTTGTACTGGAGGTCTTTGGAAGATATGCCGGATTTACAGCTATGTTACCCACTATGGCAGGAGCGGCAAACAGATGTGTAATCCCCGAATATAAATTTGATATCGAGAAACTTACCCATTTGCTTGTTGATGACAGAAACAAAAACCCCAGCAAATACTCTGTTGTCCTGGTCTCAGAAGGAGCTATGTTTGAAGGCAGCAGCGAAATGATATATAAGTCTACTGAAAAAGATGCATACGGCCATGCTAAACTGGGCGGAATTGGTGATGCCGTATCTATCAGAATAAAAGAATTATCACATAAGTTCAATAAGGGTGCAAGAGTAAATGTTATTAATCAGCAACTTGGCTATCTTGTAAGAGGAGGAGATCCTGATGCCATTGATTCTATTGTTCCTATGGCCTATGGAAATCTTGCACTTGACCTGATCTTAAAAGGAATTTACGGAAGACTTGTTGTTCTCAGAAACGGAAGATATGATAATGCCCCGATTGATGTGGTAACAAGTACTAATAAAGTTATTGATGTAAAAAGGCATTATAATGTTGACAGGTTAAGGCCACATTACAAAAGCTTCGAATTCCAGCCCCTGTTTATAATGACAGGACATCATTAATCAGGGATATAACAAAGGATAAGAGATATTTTACTTATCTCTTATTTGAATTCATAAATCCAGGCTTTTGGTGTAAGTTCAGCTCTGACTGATCGCAGACCACTTTTACTGGCACTTTTATCATTTGATGAAAGAGCCGAAACCATATGAAAACCGTCATCCCTTAATACTATCTCAGTCTTATATCCCATCGTCCGAAGTTTCTCAGCATATCTTTCAGCATATTCGGGGATCATGAAACAGCCAGCCACAACATGGTATTTATAATCGGAATGATAATAACCCTGATTATAAACACTGGTTTGTGAGTCAGATGTAATGTCACTTTCCGGTATATCCATATCCAACACTTCAACAGTATCTATTGATAAAGTATCCATGGATTCATCTATCGCATCTGCATAATTTATAAGAGTATCAACCTTCTTTGAAAAAAGCCTCTTCTCTTCAAAATATTTACACCCTGTGACCAGCAAAGAAATAACAGTAAACAGAAGTATTTTTTTCATTATTAAATTATTTAACGTTAAAAAAAACCGGCCATCCGGATAAAATCTTTGCCGAAGTTATAATATTTTAAGTAAAAAAGCTGCAATAAATGCAGCTTTTAGTCATTTTTACAAACCCGATAATAAATTAATCTCTATACTCCAACAGTAATCTTGTACTTGAGTATGGCTTTAACAGTCAATGGATTCACCAGATCCTGATCTAAAAAAACGACCAGCGTCAGGGTATACTGCGCTGAATTTAAATAAGCTGCCAGGTCGCCGCTATACACATCAAGGGTCTCAAAAGTCAAGCCTTCAGCAACATTGCTCTTTGAAGCAAGAACAATTTCATCTAATCCCGCAGCCTTAAGTTTTATCTCTATCGATTGAACCGCATCAAAATTGCCTGATCCTACTACTTCAGCAGTTGCCTCGTTAAGGTGAACCGATTTAAGATCTCCTGCGTTCTTGCCTTCAGCTGCTATTAAACTATCCAGATCAGCTTTGAGCACCTGTTGCTGCTCAACATGCTCACCAGCTACCTCAGGTTCAACAATAAACGTGACACTTGACCCGTCACTGGTAAAAGTGAAATCAAGAAGATTTTCACATCCTCCAATAACTAATAACGCCAGCAAGGAGATTCCCAATATTTTAAATCTGAGTTTTTTCATAATATGAGATTTTAATTAGACTTTTTTGATTTCATAAATACTTCCTCCCAAAAATATTGAAAGATTTATTAAAACAAAGCCAAATATCGTAACAATTTGATTAAATAACAATTATTGTAGATTAAAGGGTCAAAACCTCACCCTTTATCCTGATATAAAATGAATTTCCAACCGTGTGAAAATGATATGTTCCATTTATCACAGATTCACAATTATTCAAACCATAAAAATAAACCTTCATCAATAATAACAATCCAATTGACCGGTATTATGCGTATATATCAATGAGCACCTAAATTATTAGTGCTGTTAGAATTTATTAAATCCATAACCGATGCAATACGACTGGCAAAATTATACCGTTCTGGTTACCGAAGATGACGAAATAAGTTTCAGATATATTGAACTTGTTTTATCAAGAAAAACCAATATTAACATCATATGGGCTATTAATGGCATGCAAGCCGTTGAGTACTGCGAGATTTACGATCATATAGATATTGTATTGATGGATCTGCAATTGCCTGAGATAGACGGTTACGAAGCCACAAAGCTTATTAAAACCCTGAAGCCAAATTTGCCGGTAATTATACAAACTGCCAATACTTTTAATGATGAAGTTCAAAGATGCAGGGATGCCGGATGTGACGGATTTGTCTCAAAACCAATAGACCTCGCTGTTCTGTTTAATATAATAAACAGATGCCTTAAAGCAGTTCCTTCTGATTGATCTTTCACTTCACAAATTCACTATTTTATTTTTCATCCTTTACTTTTCATCCCTATTTTCATACTCAAACAAAAAATTTCTTTATATTGTAATGGCATAGATCATACAATATTAAAGAATTATGAAAACAATAAACAGGCTGTTCGAGGATTGTGTATCTAAATACCGGAATAATATATTTCTTCTGGAAAAGACCGGAGACAAATATCAGGGTTGTACTTACAGGGAAACACAGGCAAAAGTATATGCATTTGCAGCAGGACTGATATCTCTCGGTATTAATAAAGGAGACCGTATTGCAATGCTTTCAGAAGAAAGAAATGACTGGGTGATAAGTGAACTGGGGATATTATATGCCGGGGCAGTTAATGTTCCACTGTCACCAAGACTGTCTGAGCCGTCTGAAATACAGTTCAGACTGGAACATTCTGAAGCAAGAATGATAATAATCACGAACAGCCAGCTGGCCAAATTAATACCGGTAAAAAATGAATTAAAAAACCTGGAAAAGATAATCATGCTTGATCCGGACGCTGGTTATGATGAACAATACCTTTTATACGGCGATATAATTAAAAAAGGAGAAGAATATCTGAAAAATAATAATGATCATTTTACAGAAAGATGGACATCAGTCAGGGGTGATG
>CAZBUF010000547.1:0-3844 GCA_964495025.1 uncultured Bacteroidales bacterium
GGCGTATACCTGCAAGTCCCCATGCTTTGCTGAAAGTCTGCAGAACCACCAGATTTTTATGCTCATTCAGGATGGATAACAGGCTTTCTTTGGTTGAGAAATCAATATACGCTTCATCAACAATCACTATGCCTTTAAAATTTTCCAGGATCGTTATAACATCTTCTTTGTTAAAGCTGTTTCCTGTGGGATTATTCGGGGAGCACAGAAAGATAAGTTTTGTTCTCCTGTTCACGGCCTTAAGGATATCCTTTGTATCAAGCTGAAAATCTTCGCTAAGCAGCACCTTAACAAATTTTACATTGCTGATATCAGCGCAAACCTCATACATTCCGTATGATGGCTCTATTGACACAATATTATCAGTACGCGGTTCACAAAAAGCGCGTATCAGCAGGTCTATTGCTTCGTCGCTGCCATTTCCGAGAAAGATCATATCGCCCCGTATACCTGTTATTCCTGAAATCCTCTCTTTCAATTCCGATTGCATAGGGTCGGGGTACCTGTTATACGGACCGTTATAAGGATTTTCGTTTGCATCCAGAAACACCGCTTCTTTTCCTGTGTATTCCTGCCTTGCGGAAGAGTAGGGTTTAAGGTTCTTTATATTTTCCCTTAATATGTTATCTATAGAAAACATGCTTTCGTGTATAGTAAAGTTTCAAAGTTAAATTCAACCTCATCTGTCTGCGCTGTTGTTACATCATCTATGCCTGACGAAACTCCGCCTTCCGGAGCCCAAATTACGGCGGACAGGTTTAGCGCAAGAAGGCAATAAATATTATGCAAAAATAAATATTTTTCCGGGTTTAGGCCTAAAGATTTAAATTCCTGCAACAAAAATATCTCTTGTCTGTTAAGAAATTAAAAACTATTTAATTATATATAACTATTTTTTACTAACTTAACATTAAATTTATAAAAGAACAGAAAAATAATGTTTAACCAAAAATTTATAAAATGAAAAAAGTACATGTTATTTTCGGTTTATTAATAGTAGCCATACTTACTATGTTTATGGAATGCGGGGATGAGGGAAAAACGGGCCCCACAATTAGTTTATTTGGCGGCAGGTATATTGACGGCAATGAATCAGTGCCCCCGGGTACAACTCTAAGGTTCTCATGGACTGCGGAAAAGGGTGATGCCAACCTTGACTTTATTACAATTACCAGGGATGACGGCGCCCTGTCAGGATGGGATGAAAAGGATATTGCGAACAGTCAGAATGAGATCTACATTGACTCTGCATCTTTTACTGCTCCTCTTAATGATGGTGCATATACATACAAGATAACAGTTACTGATAAGGATGCACTTACAGCCAGCAGATCAATTATAATTACCGTTGATGCTTCAATGGGTGGAAACCCGATAAACACTTATGAAGCTATATTAATGGGTGGATTAAACAATACTGAATACGGAAGTTTCCTTGATGCTGAAGAAGGAAACGTATATCTGGTAGGTCCGGCTACTACAAATCAGGCTATTATCGATATAGTATATTATTACGGATCACAAAATAATGCAACTCTCTGTTCACCAAGTGATCCTAGTGTAAACGGAGGGACCGGCAACTTTGATGTTTGTGTAAACTGGACGACAAAAAATGCCACGACATTCGGAACAACCACGATAACCGGTGCCGAATTTGACGATATTGACAATGATAGTGAATTAGTGGACATTACAGGATTAAGCAATTCCAAAATGATAAATCTTATTGTCGGTAATGTAATTGCATTTGAAACTGTAGAGGGAAATATAGGACTTGTGAAGATCACTGCCCTGGAAAATTCCAATTCAGGAACAATAACAGTTCAGGTTAAAATCCAGGAATAAATTTATTTATAAATAAATATAAAGCCGCACCTGCTCAGGGCGGCTTTTTTTGTAAGTAATTATCATTTTCTTTTCACATTTGTTTTGCTAATTTTGATTAGTGCATATTATCATTTATAAATGAAACCATTAAAGTTATGATGAAGTTTACCTTTAATCCGTTAAATAAGACCTTTCTGCTATTCTGTTTATTAATATGTTTTATCGGTTGTAAAAGTCAGGTTGAAACAGGCTATGACCTGTGGCTGGGATATACGAAGACAGATGATGCCCAAAAGCTGGAAGAATACCGGGAGGATATTACGCACATAGTAATACATGGTAATTCTGAAACAATGCAAATCATAAAAAAGGAGATAAAGAACGGGCTTGATAATCTCCTGGCTCAGGATATACCTGTACTGCAAGATGTTAAAAGTGACGGTGCAGTGGTGATAGGCACTCCTGCCGAAGGTTCCGGGTTGATAAAGGAACAGGGTTATTCATCCGTCACTGACAGTTTAGGCAAAGAAGGTTATGTAATAAGATCAACAAAAATAAATGGAAAAAGGGCGATTGTTATAACTTCTGCAACGGATATCGGGCTTTTATACGGAACTTTTCATCTGTTGAAACTTATTCAGACACAAAAAAGCGTTCATGAATTAAATATTGTATCAAAGCCAAAAATACAGTACAGGCTGATGAATCACTGGGATAATCTTAACAGGACGGTTGAAAGGGGATATGCAGGGGAGTCACTTTGGAAGTGGGATGAATTGCCGGAAACGATCGATCCCAGATACCAGGATTATGCGCGTGCCTGTGCGTCGGTTGGAATAAACGGCACCGTAATAAATAATGTTAATGCGAATGCTGCATTTCTGAAACCTGAGTATCTTAAAAAAGTGAAGGCACTGGCCGATATTTTCAGGCCTTATGGAATAAGGATGTACCTATCAATAAATTTCTCTTCACCTTATAAGCCTGCTTCTTTTGGTAACAGGAGAGGGGGGGTCGGAAACCTGGATACTGCTGACCCCGTGAATGAAGATGTCAGGGCGTGGTGGAAGGACAAGGCCGGGGAAATATATGAAAATATTCCCGACTTCGGGGGATTCCTTGTAAAAGCAAATTCAGAAGGTATGCCGGGGCCGCAGGATTTTGAGAGAACGCATGCTGACGGGGCAAATATGCTCGCTGAAGCCGTGGAGCCATACGGTGGAATAGTTATGTGGCGTGCATTTGTTTATGAACCCAGTGTTGATCCTGATCGTGCCAAACGTTCATATAAGGAATTTGTTCCGCTTGATGGTGAATTTCATTCGAATGTCTTTGTCCAGGCAAAGAACGGGCCCATTGATTTTCAGCCCAGGGAGCCGGTTCAGCCTCTGTTCGGGGCAATGCCCAAAACACCCCTGATGCTTGAACTTCAGATTACCCAGGAATATCTGGGTCATTCCACACATCTTGTATACCTGGCTCCTATGTGGAAGGAATATCTTCAGTTCGATACATATGCCAAAGGACAGGGTTCTGAACTGGCAAAAATTATTGATGGCAACCTCCATGATTACAGCATGACAGGAATAGCAGGAGTGGCAAATACCGGCAGTGACAGTAACTGGTGCGGGCATCTTTTCGCCCAGGCGAACTGGTATGCTTATGGCTGCCTGGCATGGGATCATGAACGTACTGCCGCAGATATTGCAGATGATTGGATCAGGATGACGATAAGCAATGATGAAGAGGTGATAAAAGTAATTAAGCCAATGATGATGGGTTCCCGGGAAGCATGCGTTGATTACATGACACCTCTGGGACTGCATCATATTATGCAGGAGGGATTTCACTACGGGCCCCAGCCGGGATTTTCAAGAAGCAGACCCGACTGGACATCAGTATATTATCATCGTGCTGACAGTGCCGGTATCGGGTTTGACAGAAGCTCAACAGGAAGCGGCGCAACAGGGCAATACTTCTCACCTGTGAGAGAAGAATTTGATGATATAAACATCTG
>CAZBUF010000548.1:0-3912 GCA_964495025.1 uncultured Bacteroidales bacterium
GTATATTTGTGTCAGGAATAGTCTCAAATGCCGAAATATCAAATGTATTCTCATATAAGAATAGTGAGCATGGCGTAATTATTACATCTCTGTCGGATAATATTACTATTTCAAAATCTACCATATATGATAACAAACAAAATGGCATTCTAATAAGAAGTAATCCTTACCATATCAATGTGTATTATAATAAAATCTTTGATAATGATAGTGCAGGTATTGGAATTTTAAAATCAAATACTGTGAAAATATATAATAATACTGTTCATAATAAAACCGGGAAACAAGATATATCAATAAATTCTAATACCAGTAATATTGAAATACATAACAATATCGCGGCTTGTAATAATAATATATTTCAAAATATTTACAATATTGATTATACTAAAACAGATGTTAAGTTTTATGATGCGCTTGAAAATAATTATAGATTATTATATAACTCACCTGCAATTAATGCCGGTAAAAAATTGGACTTTAAAACTGATTTTTATAATAATGAAATAATTGGTAATCCTGATATAGGTGCAATTGAATTTGTTCAAAATGAAAATCCAATAATAGAAGATGCCAGTTTTCAAATAGATGATACCTTAAAAGTAAATTCATTTATCGGAAAAATTATTGCAACTGATCCCGATGAAAAACAGGTATTAACCTATGAAGTTATTAATGGCAATCAGGATAATGATTTTAGTATAAATAATAATGGCGAACTGTTTCTGGCAAATAATCTTACTATTGAAGAAGACAAAAAATTTGAACTAACAGTAAAAGTAAAAGACGACTTAAATTTTTATGATTTGGGATTAATTGATGTTTTAGTAAGTCATATTGTTATTCCAGATAATGCGGTTAACAATTCACCGTTAATTTCCAACCAGACATTTGAGATATTTCAAGATGAATTAGGCACTAATATTGGACAAATTACAGCAACTGATCCCGATATTGATCAATCTTTAACATATTCAATTTTAGATGGAAATGAGCTGAATTACATTAGTCTAAATTATAATACCGGAGAACTGACAATAAATGATATTGAATCGCTGAACTTTTCCCAGAATGAAGATATATATTTAACGATACAAGTTCAAGATGATGGTGAAGGATTTTTAACAAATTCAGCTGTTATTAATATCAAGCTTATAACCAACTTATCATCATTTTATATTGACCCTAATAATACAAACGACCCTATGGAAAATGGCTCTATTAATCATCCGTTTGATTCGTGGTCTGATATATCATGGGAAGAAGGTAACAGCTATATGCAAAAAAGAGGAACAGCTGCCAACGAAAATAAAATAAATATTTACGCTAATAATGTTACTCTTGGTGCATATGGTGAAGGTGAAAGTCCGGTTATAAACAGCCTGGCATCTGATTTCGCGTTAAGGGCATTTGATAAAAGCAATCTAACAATAAAGGGGCTGAAAATACTGGCTAATGATGCAATTAGCTGTATTTATATCTTAGGCCCATCCTGTGATAATAATGTTGTTGAATATTGCCATCTTGAGAGTTCAGATAATGGAATAAGGATCATAGATGGCAAAACTATTACTCTGAGATACAATACGTTCTTAAACAACGAAGATGCTATATATTCGTATGCCGAAACTACTAAAGTGTATTATAATATATTTAACGGAAACGGTACGGGAATAAATATAAACAGCTATTTATCGAGTACAGAAATATATAATAATGTATTTTATGACAACTCAAAAGGTGTAGCAACTTCCTATTCAGCACTTACTGTTTATAATAACATTTTCTACCTGACTGACCCGGGAGATCAGGCGATAAATCATAAAATGGATAACCTGGTTTCAGACAACAACATATTTTATCCTGAACAGGATGGTTTTCTTGATATTAATGACAAAAAATATTCATCCCTGTATGATTATCAGCAATCTTCAGGACTTGATTTAAATTCATTTTCTTCTGATCCGATGTTTAAGGATATTTACAATGATAACTTCAGTGTAGATATGGAGTCTCCCGCAATTGATGCAGGTAAAAATGTTGGTATATTAATGGATTTTTATGGTTATAATGTACCATTTGGAGGATTACCTGATATTGGCCTTATTGAATCATTAGAAGAAAATCAGGGAATATTGAGCGGGATTGAGCCAATGGGAATTGACAGGCTAGAAGATTCCCCATTAATATTTCCAAATCCTTCGAATGGCAAATTTAAAATTTCTTTTAATAGTTCAAATTTTCAGACTTCAGAATTGCAAATTAAAGATATGGCTGGTAATTTAATATACCAGGACTATTTAAATTTTGAAGTTATTAACCAAACTGCATACATAGACATTTCAGATACACCAAAAGGAATCTATCTTGTTTTTTTGGCAGTTAATGATAAAGTTTATGCACAAAGAATAGTTATAAATTAATTTCTACAGTGATTATCGTATCCCTTCCGTGAATTACATTTTTAATGCAGCCTCATCTGTTGTTGTAGCTTTACACAAAATGCAATGCTATGACTAAGCTTGAAAAACAGACCAGACAAACAGAACAATCAACTTGAGTTATATAAAATAAATGTGGATTTTTTGAACGAAATATATTTGTTTAAATCTACACAATTTTATAATCCTTAAATCTTCCAATTTTAAATAATAATTTATCTTTGTAACAATCACTTTTGAATTTATATTAAACTTCACTAGCATTTGGATAATATTCATAGATAGTCAATTGTTTATAAAAAAGTTCTTTGATATTTTGTAAATCTGATTTTTCAAATGGCTGAACTATAGCCTCTTTGTAAAAAATATTAATATTTAAAACCTTTGGAATTTCTTGCATGGTTTGATTAAGTTTAAATTTCATTATAATATAACGGCAATTACTTTAACAGCAATAGCAAACAATATTTGTGATTTACTAACATCTTCATTATATCCCCGGTATAATTTAATTTTTTAGTATTGTTTATCCATTTAAAAAACAATTCTTTAAACCGCATGTGCTTATACAATGTGACTATTTCTTTTGCTTTAAAACGTCAAAACAGTAGTAATATAACCTAAAATATTTTGTATTTTATATAACTAATATACTTGTAATATGAACAAATTATCTGCTATCGTTCCCATAGCACCATGGGATTTTAATCCTGCACAACTATTATTTAAATCGTTAAATAAATATTTTGATCCAAACAGCCTTGATACAGTTTATGTTACTTTCCCGGATAAACAGAAAATGAAAGACTCGTTGCAAGCTTATAATTTGAAGTTTAAGGTTGAAGTACTTACTGAGGAAGATATTATACCAAAAAAGGATTATAATTTATTCAAAAAAAGAAAAGGATGGTTTCGACAACAAATCATAAAGATGTACATATCAACATTAATAAAAACTGATTATTATATCTGCATCGATTCTGATTTAATATGTATCAAACCTACATCCTATTCAGATTTAATTATAAACAATAAACCAATCGTTAATATTGAACCCAAAGCTTTGCATAATAAATACTGGAGAGACTCACTGAAAGTACTTAAAATCGCAGATCCGGGGTCTAACGAGGGAATGAGCTCATCAACAAATATATTTATTACTTCTGAAGTTATTAGCCTTATAGAATATATTGAAAAATTATATAAAAAATCATTTTCAAGAGTACTTCTAAACTGGTTCTGGATAAATTCTTATATTTTTAGGCGATACTGGACAGAATACAAACTTTACTGGCTTTATATTGAATACCGAAATAAAGTGAATAATTATGATTTAAATCATAAAATCTTTGGAAAATCTATATGGAAAGACGATGCTGCTATTAATGATGAATTATTTAAAGAAATACTAAGTCCCGAAAATGAAGGACATTTTATTATCTGGCAAAGTCCCAGAGTATCATATGATGTG
>CAZBUF010000549.1:0-6813 GCA_964495025.1 uncultured Bacteroidales bacterium
AAATGACATGAATAGCGATGTTTTAAAAGGATTTCTCTTACAGGTAATATTTTGTAAATCAATTTTTAAACCAGCCTTAAATAGGCTATATTTAAGTTATAAAATGAATATTAACGGGAGTTTTTAGACGAACTGCCGTTATGTGCAATGCGATCACAACCAGAACGATACGGAAAAACTGAGAGAATTTTTGTTTTTCCAAATAAATAAGAGAATGGGATTAAAACTTGTTTTTAAAGATGCCAAAAAATAATCCGGGAATTATATGAATAATAAAGCTTTTATTGTTCTTGTTCTATTGTTGAATTTATTGCAACCTCTTTTGGTTTTGGGGCAACAAAGAACGATAGAATTGAAAGACAATTTCTTTTATATCGATGGGGAAAAGACCTTTTTAAAAGGAGTAAGCTATGAAATAGGTGCCATTCCCGGTCAATATCCCTGGGAAGGAAATACTGATGCTGAGCTGATTGAATTTGAAGTCAATCGTATACTTTCAGCGGGGTTTAATACGTTACGTATGTGGGGAACAACTACAAAAGAAGATCTGGATGTTTTAATGGATTTTAATATAAATATCATGCTGAGCATATGGATTGGTGAGGGTGATGATTATAGTGATCCGGATTTTGTTGATAGAGCAAAAAACCTGGTAAGCTCAGTATTATCGTACTCGAAAAACTATGACAATATTATATGCTATTTTATTCATAATGAACCTCTTCCTGAGCATATTTTTAGTTCCGGCTATGCCGAAACTCAATACCTGTGGCAAGCGTTAGCTGAAATTATTCATTCAGAGCATCCGGGGCGCCCTGTTAGTATGTCCAACACCTGTGTAGGAAACTATATAGATCCTGCATTTTTTGATTTTTCAGCTTATAATGTATATCCTTATAATCCGGCTACTGTAAATCATTCACATGGATATGCTGCATTTATTGAATACCTGAAACAAATGCAAAATGATAATAAACCCTTGATTATTACAGAATTTGGTTTGCCTGTCTCGCCATCAGGGCCCGGAAATTGGGGATATGGTGGCAATACACTTCAGGAACAGACTGATGCTATACGGTATATGTATTCAGCTTTATTGGACGGCGGAGCAGGGGGTTGCTCTATTTTTTCCTATTCTGATGGCTGGTGGAAAGCAGGCGATCCGGCGACTCATGACGATAATCCTGAAGAGTGGTTTGGCATGGTAAATTATACCGGTCTTACTGATAAATATGGTGAGGTACGCCCGGTCTGGGATGCCGTGAAAAACTATCAGAATGCAATTATTACTTCTCCCAGAAATTCAGCTATTTATTCAAATCAACTAGTGGTAGAAATATTTTCAGAAGACTTTGTCGATAGTGTGAAGATGTTTGACGGACTGGAAATCATTTATAAAAATGCGATTCAAAATAATTATTTGGTCGATACTATTGAATTTGTTGAAACCGGCATAAATGATCAAAAACTTCATTTCGAATTTTACGATGATAATTCTCTTTTAGTAAAAGAAGAAGACATTAATTGTTTAATAGCAGCGGAAGATATTGAGCTTCCTCATATCGAAATCACAACAGATCCTGAGAATTTCTCAGGACCCGGAGATATGTCAGTAACATTTAAAGTAATAAATAATCCTGTTTTTTCGAATACAGGTAAGTTACAATATGTATATTATCCTCACCAGGGATGGGAATATGGCGATACTTTATCGATAGCGATGAGCTTCACGGATAACCAGTTTGAATTTTACAAAGATTTTTCTATCAGTGATCTTCCATACGTTGTTTCTTTTGCGGCCGGGTTTGATATTACATATGGTAATTTCACCAAACGAATACATGCTGATAAAACTTTGATTAGGGATGATTTAAAAGTTTTAGATGAAAACAAATCCTTTAATAAGTGTGGCCTTACTATTTATCCAAATCCCACGGGTGAAGATTTCCATTTCAACGGGACAAGTCTTTCAGAAAATCATTTGTATTTCTTCAAAATCGTTGATTTGCAAGGTAGACTGCTATTATCCGGGCAGTCTGAGGTTAATCAACCCATTTATATCCATCAACTTGAAAAAGGAAACTATATTATCATTATTGAAAATGAAAACCATCAATCTTTTTATCAAAGATTTATTAAAATTTGATAATAAGTAATGCCCGGTACATATGGTATAATGCATGCAGGTTTTCGAAGGTTTATGGCTCGTAAAAAAAGTGGGTGTAAACTGATAGGAAATCGCTTTGTAATTCCGCACGACACCTTACCATAAAAAGTTTAGCAACAATGCGATCAGAGAAATAGCTTTGATTTTTCTAATACTTAATTTAATTTTTTTTCTTTGATTAGATTACTTATAAACTTAGTAAATTCAGCTATATCGTTGTTTATACTAGCCTTCTCCAATGCAGACATGTAATCATCTCTTCTTTCAACTGGTATTACTGTCCATTTATATCCTCCTGATGCAAGCATTGTATTCATTAAGAATCTGGCAATCCTGCCGTTTCCATCAATATATGGGTGTATATAAACAAAGATAAAGTGGCCAAGTACAACTCTTACACTTGCTTCTGTTTCCTCCTTGAGTAAATCAAAAAAAGCAGGCATTGAATCTTTTACTGCTTCATGGTTTGGGGGTGTATGCATAGAACCTTTTATGTATACAGGCCCACTCCGATATCCAGCAAGATCGGATGCTTTTAAAATACCGGCAGTTACGCTTGGAGCAAATAATTCACGGTACCAGGTACCATGATCCTTATCTACGATTAGACCTGAATTTTCTCCATGAAGTATAGATTTAATGCTTTTTCTAACCTCCTGAAATGCTAAATAATATCCTCGGGCAGCCATGGCATTTTTTTGTTCAATATCTTTTTTGTTTTTATCCGGGTTCCAATTTCCACTTCTCACTCGCTCAATCAGCTCAGGAGTAACAAGATATCCCTCTATTGAAAGAGAATGGTATGCATCTTCAGAATAACTATCTTCCACCTGTTTAAGGTAATCATCGATGTTATCAGGCAATCCAATTGTTTTAGGAAAATTATCGATCACTGTTTGACGCATCTCTGACCACATGATTTTAATTCGGTTTACATATGGTGATAATTTTCTACTATTCAAGAACACAGGTAGCTTATCAGCAAATGGATCCGTCTCACGTACATCATAACTAACTGATTTCATTGTCTTTATGATTTCATCTGCGATTGTGTCTTTCCCAATATTTCTAAAAGCACCTGATAATCGTCCTGCAACAACACTATGACCTCCATCAAGAAGTTTAGCTAAAAGTCCGGATCCATCTTTAACCATAGCTAAACAGGTCCGGGCATCTGTTGAATGACGAGTAAAAAAGTCTGCACCACAAGCTATCAAACCACTTTCTAAGGAATATATGTTTAGACCATCCATGGAGTATATCTCACCTTTTACTGGTAATGTGGTTCGTATATCAAAGATGGATGTACTAAAAATCAATCCTGTTACTTTATTCCTGGCTTTTGGAGAACGAACTAAGAGTTGCTTAGGAACTGTTCTGTTTCCGGCATGAAGCTGTAGAGACTGGCCGGGTGATAAGCACCAATTGTCGTTAAATCTTGAACTAAGATATACATTTACAAAATCCCAAAATGAAGTATACCATGAGGTAGTATCATCCTTCGGCCTTTCAGGCCTTGAAGCAATAAACCATCCCTTTATTACTTCCTGAATGAAACCATTGGCTAATAACCTTTCCTTGTGGGTTCTAGAAAGTTCCTCAGCCTTAATTACTGCCTTTCCATTCTCATCTTGAAGAGTACGCAATACCTCAAGAGATTCAGCTAATTTATCTGATGGTGATGCCATAATTAATCCTTAGTTTTTTTACAATAATTCGCTTTGACTTCCGTACCAAATTTAGCTTATTCTGTTGTACCAAATTTAGCTTATTATGTTGTGCTATATTTAGCTTATTCTGCAAATATACACAAATTCAATGAAATACGTGATAAAAGATATTGTGAAAATCAGGTTTATTTAATATAGAAAAAGGACTAAAATTCATTCCAACTTGTCGGGACGACATCATACACCGATACCGATATCTATGATAAACTTTAATCCCTTCTTGCTTCGCACTCCCCTCCCGGTATAAAAGAAATGGCACAGAATGAGAGCGTAAACTAAATTGCTTATCTTTATATATATAAATTAGTCGCTTTAGCAGCATATCGAGTGAAAACGGCACAGAACATTGCGTGAAACGCAATTTGGCACCGCCCCTGCGGATAAATTAAAAATATGGATTTGATTTAAATGAGAATAATTGAACATGAAGATTAAAAGCATAGAAATAACGAATATAAATTCAACTGGTATATTAGCAAATATGATAAAAACATTTAATCGTTAATTTTCAGTAATGACTCAATTAACCAAAAAGACAATACTAGTTATTGCTGCTCACCCGGATGATGAAACTTTATGGGTAGGAGGAACAATATTAAGTAATCCGTCATGCGAGTGGTTTATTGTTTCTCTGTGCCGGGGTAATGATCCGGATCGTGCCCCTAAGTTTTACGAAGCTTTAAAAGTTTTAAAGGCGAAAGGAATTATGGGTGATCTCGATGACGAACCGGAACAGAAACCCTTGAAAGAAAAAGAAGTTGAAAATACAATTCTTGACTTATTACCTACGAAGCATTTTGACCTGATAATTTCACATAACCCAAATGGGGAATATACAAGGCATATCAGGCACGAGGAAACAGGTAAAGCTGTAATTAAACTTTGGAATACCAATAAAATAACTGCTAATGAATATTGGGCTTTTGCCTACGAAGATGGTAAGAAGAAATATTTTCCTAAACCTGATGAAAACGCGGGTATTTACAGCATACTTACAAAACGGATATGGCAAAGAAAATATAGCATAATTACAGAAACGTATGGGTTTGAAAAAAGTAGTTTTGAGGCAGAAACAACACCAAAGGCAGAAGCATTCTGGCAATTTACTGACCCTGATGATGCTAAAAAATGGCTTAATCAATGTAATAATGAAACAATTAAATGATATGCTGATATGATAATTAAAAACAAACATCAACATATCAACACATTAAAAAATTATCTATCATGAAAGTATTGGTATTATATGATTACCCTCCTTCACCCGGAGGATTAGCAACACAAGGTGACCTTCTTTACAAGGGGCTTCTTGAAATGGGCGTTGATGCCCATGCTGTTCATTTTGAATCGGCGCAGGAAAAGGAATGGTACTATCGCTGGTTTGAACCGGATATTGTGTTGGGGGTAGGCTATTGGGGCCATACACCCCATCTGGTGCTCCATCCTCAGCGCTATGGGGTGCAAGCAGTGCCCTGGTTGGTTGCTGACGGTTACATAGCAAACTATCATGAGGTACTTAATGCTCTTCCACTCATCCTGGTTACATCAAATTGGGTTAAGGAGATGTATGTACGCGATGGAATAAATAGTGATATAATAGAAGTGCTCCCGGTTGGCTGCGATACAGGTGCTTTTATTCCTTATAGTAAAGACGACCCTAAAATTATAGCTGTACGCGAAACGCTGGGTGTTTCACCCGATCAATTAATGATACTTACTGTTGGTGGCGATGCTGCTTCAAAAGGTGCACAGGAAGTAATGCAGGCCCTTGCAATTAATGATACTAAAGCCCCCGATTGGAAATATGTTTGTAAAGTATGGCCTCAGCCACGTACAAAACTTCAAAACCTGGCTGATCTGGAATTAGCGACACACTTAGGTATCGAAAAAAATGTTATCTATACAACAAATATTATTTCACGTGATTTCATGCCTTACCTGATAGGCGCCTGCGATATATATGCCGCACCTTCGCGGCTTGAAGGTTTTGGAATGCCGCAAGTGGAAGCAGGGGCTTGTGGAAAACCGGTTATAAGTATTAAGGCCATGGGAATGCTCGATACGCTTGTACATGGAGAAACTGCATTCCTGGCAAATGTAGCACAGAAAATTATTGTGAAAAAAGTGATCCTTGGTGAAGAATCGGGCTTTGAAGATAAACACAAGGTTGTATTTAAAGATCCACATACAGTAGACTATCGTGCAAGTGTTCATGATATTGCCAACTATTTGATGGACCTCATGTCTGATGCAGCATTACGCGATAAGATGGGCAAAGCAGGCCGAAAGAGGGTCGTGGCAAATTTCGACTATCGGGTTGTTGCAAAACGCTTTGTACAAATAATTAGCGATAAATTAGGTATACATTGATGTTCCGAAACAAAACATTAATATTTTAAATGGCAATGCTCCTGATCTTGAAAAGGAATGTATTGAATATGAAAAGAAAATCTCTAAAGCCGGAGGTATTGATTATTATTACAGGCTACAATAAAGCAAGAGCATTAAGAGAAGTTGTTGATAATGCCGGGCTTTAAAGCTGATGTAAAAAAATATTAAATAATAAAAATATAGAAAATGCAACTGGATAAATTCACTGCAAAATCACAGGAAGCCATTCAAAGGGCGCAACAAATGACCATAGGAGCAGAAAATCAAGCTATTGAATGCGGACATTTGCTGAAAGCCATTCTGGAGATAGATCAGAATATTTTGCCTTTTATTTTTAAAAAGCTGCTTATTAATAAAGATAATTTGGAACGGGCACTGGATACTATTTTGCGGCGATACCCCAAAGTAACCGGTGGCCAGGTTTACTTGTCGGATACTGTCAGCGCGGTGTTAGCCAAGGCACAGGAGTCAGCAAAAAACTCCGGTGATGTATATGTCTCCCTTGAACATTTGTTGCTGGGTTTG
>CAZBUF010000550.1:0-3419 GCA_964495025.1 uncultured Bacteroidales bacterium
TGTTAATATATAATAAAAAAGCCTTTGCATGACGCAAAGGCTTTGTAAATATATTTAATCAATTAATTATGCTGACCAGTTTCCGGACGTTACACTATCGCCAAGATACCAGACCCATGAGCCGTTACCTAAAGCATCCCATTCATAGTGATAATGATAGTAATCACCATGCAGATAATAATCAGCCGATCCTGATCCATCAGGATTTACGATTACTTCTATCTTAAAGAAGTAATCATATTCCGTCTCCAGAGTTTCATAGAGCATAGTGAAAGTAATCACGCCGGCATTATCCTCTTTCCAGGTATAAATCCAGTAAATGTCCTCACATTGTTCAACTTCTTCCCCATATGTATAACAAGCCCATTGACAATTATATTTTAATTCACCCTCGCTTCCGTCCTTTAGCTCCCATGCATCCATATAGTCATATAAGGGCCCGTCACCATACTGAATATCCCATTCCCAGATGTATTTTGTGGAGGTTTCCTCATATTCCCAATAGAAAGTGATCGTGGAATTTTCATAGGGGGCGGTCCATTTGTATATTTCGTTGCCTGTGGATTTACTGGATATTTTTTCTGCCCCTGTACCAGGAGTGAAGTTACCTGAGAAGCTTGACCAGCTTGTTGCAGTTTCAATATGGTCGATACATGCTTCGGCATTTTCATCAGTAGAGTTTTTCAGGCCGTCGGGAATCCTGGAAATTACCTCTTCGGCACTCGAAGACGATATACTTTCAAATTCCTGTGTTCCACCATCACCATCATCATCCTTGGAACATCCGTTTATAACTAACGCGAGGGATACAATTCCCAAAGGCAGTAAAAATTTGTAGAACTTTTTCATGACTTTGTTTGTTTTATGAGTTGTTATTAATTAGTCGTAAATATAGTAATTTTTTTATGACCGGCGAAAGCACTATTTATTAATATTGTAATCGCAAGTTTTTAACTTTGGCGTTGTCTAATGAAAAAATAGGTTAAGGGGGACAGCTTCCCCGGTAATTTTGTGACTATTGGCCAATTGAAGGATGGCAGCAGGTTACAGGATAAACAGGGAAACAGAGGAGGCTGTCCCCCTCAAATAAATAAAATAGAAAAATGAGTAAAATAATTTTTTGGCCGGTTTTGATATTGATTGTACACACTTCTTTTGCCCAAAGGCCGCAAGGAGGCTTGAGCAGGGAAAATATGCCTGAAGTGGGAGTGATCACAGGAAAGGTGCAGGATGTTGTAACAGATAAATTTATTGAATATTCTACCATAGGACTGTTCAGCCAGAAGGACTCTTCACTGATTACCGGTACAATAACGGATCAGAACGGCGACTTTATTTTAAAAGACCTGCCTTATGGAGGATATTTTATTGAACTCAGTTTTATTGGTTACAGGAAAGTGAGATTATCCAAAATCAGAATTACACCCGACAAAAGCAGTGTAGATATAGGAATTATAAAACTGGAGCCTTCATATACATCCCTGGAAGAAGTGCAGGTGACAGCTGAGAAACCACATATTGAATATAAAATCGACAGGAAAATCGTTACTGTAAGTGAAGACATAAGCTCATCAGGAGGGACCGCTGTTGATGCACTGGAAAATACACCTTCTGTTCAGACTGACATTGAAGGTAACGTGACGCTAAGGGGGAGTTCAAATTTTAAAGTGCTTGTTGATAACAAACCCAGTGCCCTTGAAGGAAGTGATGCTTTGCAGCAGATACCTGCAAGCGCTATTCAAAGCATAGAGATTATTACCAATCCATCGGCAAAATATGACCCTGACGGAATGGCAGGGATCATAAATGTAATAATGAAAAAGCAAAAACAAAGCGGGGTAGGAGGAATATTCAATTTGTCAGCAGGCCTCGGGGATAAATACGGAGGGGACTTCCTTATTAATGCCAGGAAGGATCGCTTTAATATTTACGGAGGGTTAAACTATGATAACAGAACCTTTACAGGAACAGGTATTATGAACAGAGAAAATTATTTGCAGGATACTGTTCTTTATGTTTATTCTGACGGCGAAAGAAACTTTAAACGTGAGAGAATAGAAATAAAGGGAGGAATGGATTATTATTTAAACGACAGGCATACAATATCACTCTCAGGTAATACAGGGACCGGGGAATTTACCAGGGACCGTATATCAAAATACCATGAATATTCTGATCCACAGTCTGTTGACCAGTGGTATAACAGCAAGGAAATATTTAATGTGGATTTTGATTATTACGGAATAAACCTTGATTATTTAATAAAATTCAATGAACCGGGCCATGAATTATTGTCATCAGTAAATTATACATCAAGACTTGGAACAAATACAAGCCACATGGAGGAAGATTCTGTATCTGTTATTGAAACCGGAACATTAAGGCAGCGTTCAGGACAGGAGGAAGAATCACAGGAGCTAAGGTTCAAGACAGACTATACGCGCCCTTTGTCGGATAAAGGGAAATTGGAAACCGGCTACCAGGCCAGGCTCGATTTTAAGGATGCTGATTATATTTTTGAAGACTATGATTATGACCAGAATCTATGGCTCCCTAATTATGAATTTACTAACGAGATAGAGGTATACAGAAATATCCAGAACATATACGGGCTTTTCTCAGATAACCTGGCAGGATTTGATTACCAGCTGGGATTACGGCTGGAATACACTGACAGGATAATCAAACAGTTAACCACGGGCGATGAATATACATATAATCGCTTAATGATGTTTCCTACAGTTCACTTATCCAGGCAGTTCAGGAATGACCAACAGTTATTGTTAAGTTACAGCAGGAGAATAAACCGTCCCCGGCACTGGCATCTGAATCCTTTTACAAGATATGTTGACAGGTTAAACATAAGGGTTGGAAATCCGGAACTGGAACCCGAACTATCCGATTCATACGAGTTGAACTACCAGAAAAGCTTTGGTAAATCAT
Source organism: uncultured Bacteroidales bacterium (assembly GCA_964495025.1). Taxonomy (GTDB): domain Bacteria; phylum Bacteroidota; class Bacteroidia; order Bacteroidales; family UBA10428. The sequence continues at coordinate 2,944 of CAZBUF010000550.1, forward strand.
TTATCGCAATAGAAACATACTACAGGCAGACAAACGACAAGATAACAAGAATACGGACCCAGGATACATCCAGCTCTGAAAATGTTCTGATTCACACGATGGGTAATGTCAGCAGAGATTATTCGATAGGAGTTGAATTTATGGCCAACATACAAATACTGGATTGGTGGAACCTTAATACAAGTACAAATATATTCAACTACAGGATTGAAGGTGAGATAGTTGACGAAGATGTTTCACAGGTGAAAAACACATGGGATCTCAGAGTGAATTCAACATTTAAATTTAAATGGGGAACAAGGATCCAGCTGACAGGTTCGTATGCCGGCCCGTCTGTCACAGCACAGGGGGAAAGAGATGCAATGTATGGTGTGAATGCCGCAGTAAGGCAGGATTTTTTAAAGAAAAAAGCCAGCCTGACACTGCAGGTTAGAGATGTATTCAATACCCGTAAGTTTTCTTTCACAACAACTACC
>CAZBUF010000551.1:0-4841 GCA_964495025.1 uncultured Bacteroidales bacterium
TCCCTTCAAGTCAAGCTTGGGTATCGGAGATGTGAAAACACCCTGATAGTTCGGAGTTATAACACCAACACAATTAGGGCCGATGAGACAGGCATTTCCCTTATTAATTATTTCCACCAGTTCTCTTTCCAGCCTTGCTCCTTCCTCACCCTCCTCACTGAAACCAGCTGAAATTATTATAAAAGCCCTTGTTTTCTTAAATTGTATTAAATTCCGGACAATATCTTTGCAGTATTTTGCTGATACTGCAATCAGAGCCAAATCAGTATCCGGCAGATCATTAACATTTTTATAGCTTCTTACGCCCTGTACCTCATCTTCTCTTTGATTAATTACATATAGCTTCCCCTTGAAATTACCATTGATTATGTTTTCCAGTAACTTGCCCCCGGGTTTGTGATTATTGTTTGAACCACCCACAACTACAATGCTTTCCGGATTAAGGAGTTGATTGTTAAGCATATTTGCAGTATTTTGATTATATTCAAATTTATAAAAACTACCGGTTAGAATTAATAACATATGTCATATAATTAATTCTATTACATGAACAATCAACTTTATCCCGGCCAGCCAACATTTTTTATATTACAAATTAATATTATAAGTATCATTCCTGCCAAATATTAGGTATTTACAATAGCAAAATGGGATAAAATTAAGATATGAGGGGCGAAATGTAAAATGCAGGGGTGAAAATATTCAGTGTATTCCTGTTTTCTATCATATATAAAATGATTATTTTAGCTGTTTATTCATAAAATATATACTTAATAAGTAATGATTATTTGGGAAAATACAATACCTGAATATCTGATCAAAAAGCAAAATATTGTAAGGACCATATTATTTACAGCAGTATTTGCCCTGGCATTTATTAATTTCTATTCCCCTTTTGGCGTAAATACCTGGTATTACATCACAAAGATCCATCTGTTTTTCTATTCCAGCATGATAATACTAACAGGTGTGCTGGTTATCGTCATAAGCAGGATAATAATGTATCACTGCAGCAAAGTAAATAAAATAAAATACCACCAGTATTTCCTTTGGGTTTTGGCAGAAATTTTAAGTATGGCCGCTTTCTACTCAGTTTTTGCAAAGTATGTGCTGCATGATGAAAGGTATTTTGCTGAGATCTTCAAAGTGTCAATTAAAAAAACATCTCTTGTGCTTCTGCTTCCTTATTCGATTTTATGGCTGTATTTCTCATGGCGCACCAAATCCATCCAGCTCGAAGAGCTTTCAAATAAGGATAATCACCTTCATTCCTCAAAAAAAATGATTCCTTTTCATGATGAAAAGGGGACTTTACGGTTTTCAATATTACTGGAAGATATTTTATATCTTGAAGCTTCTGATAATTATGTTACTATATTTTATACTGATAATAATAAAGTAACAAAGTACCTTATCCGGAATACTCTGAAGAATCTTGAACAAAGTCTGAATCCCCGGGATATCATGAGATGCCACAGGTCATATATGGTAAATTTTGAAAAGGTCAAAATAATGAGGAAAGAAAGAACCGGCCTTTATCTGGAACTTGATATTGATCCCGGGTTCCGGCTTCCGGTATCAAATACTTATGTGGCGGGGATTATTGAGTCATTTTCACGATACTCCGTATAGCAGGCCCAGTAAATGCACTAAGAATATAATAAGTTAGCATTTAATCCGTATTACAAAATATAAGTAATCGACCATCAGTAAAAATATTAAAAATAATCAGTTGATAAAAAAACAGTTATATTGTTTTATATTGATAATCCTGATATTCCCATATGCCTTTTCACAGAATAATACTATTAACGGATACGTTGAAGACGCAAATACAGGTGAAAAACTAATCGGCATTAATGTTTATGACAGCAATTCCCTGAAAGGCTCGGTAACAAATAACTATGGCTTTTACAGCCTTACACTTGACAGAGGCCCGGTAAACCTGATCGCTTCCTTTGTAGGTTCAGCACAGGTGTATACCAGCTTTATTTTAAAAAACGATACTACAATTAATTTTTTAATAACAACAGGCCTTGATATAGAAGAAGTGAAAATTGTAGGATCAAGATTCGGTTCAAACATAGAAAATACACAATTAGGATTAAATCAAATTTCTATTAAAACTATAAAACAAATACCTGTATTATTGGGGGAGGTAGACATTATCAAAGCTTTTCAGTTAATGCCGGGTGTTCAGTCAGGAAATGAAGGCAGCAGTGGATTATATGTTCGTGGCGGCGGGCCTGATCAGAATTTAATTCTGCTTGATGGGGTCCCTGTTTACAATGTAAACCACCTGTTTGGATTTTTTTCAGTATTTAATTCCGATGCAATACAAAATGTATCACTTATTAAAGGAGGATTTCCGGCAAGATACGGGGGCAGGCTTTCTTCTGTCCTTGATATTCGTATGAAAGAAGGAAACAACAAAGAATTTAAAGGCGAAGGAGCAGTGGGTGTTGTTTCATCACGACTCACGCTTGAAGGTCCTGTTATTAAGGATAAAACATCCTTTATAATATCGGGACGAAGAACATACTACGACATTTTGGCCTTGCCTGTTCTGAAATTAATTAAGAAATCCGAGGATCTTGACCGACTGTCTGCCGGTTATTATTTTTATGATTTGAATGTAAAAATAAATCATAGATTTTCCGAAAGAAGCAGGATCTTTTTAAGCTCATATATGGGGAAAGATAAAGCTTTTATACGCTTTAAGAATGAATATGAAGACTATCTGGATGAAGAAAAGCTAAAACTATGGTGGGGAAATATAACTACTGCCCTTCGCTGGAACTATATGATTACTAATAAATTGTTCAGTAATACTACTGTAACTTACAGCAGGTATAAGTTTTTGATTGGTGAGAAATGGAGTTATAAACACTCTGAAGAGAATAAATTTGAAGAATATAGTTTTGACTATTATTCGGGAATTGAGGATATTTCATCAACACTTGATTTTGATTTCTTTCCTGATCCAAATCATAGCATAAAATTCGGAGCAAGTTATATTTATCATACTTTCAAGCCGGGAATAACAACTGAAAAATATATTGAAGAAAATGACGCCGAAACTTTTTCCTTTGGTAATAAAAATATTTATGCCGGCGAAATCAATGGTTATGCCGAGGACGAAATTAAAATCGGGAGGCTGTTTAAAACCAACCTGGGTTTACATTACTCAGCATTTTCAGTTCAGGGCAACTTCTATCAATCACTCCAGCCAAGATTATCAGGCCGTTTCTTAATAAATGAAAGGTGGTCAGTAAAAGCAGCTTATTCAGAAATGAGACAATATATTCATTTACTTGCAAATTCAACTGTTAGTCTGCCTACGGATTTATGGTTGCCGGTTACAAAAAGAATAAAACCACAAAAATCAATTCAATATTCCGTTGGTACAGTATATGGAATAACAGATAATGTTGATCTTAGTATTGAAGGATTTTATAAAGAAATGTACAGGCTTATCGAATATAAAGAAGGAGCATCATTTTATACTGCCAATAATTCATGGGAAGATCAAATTGAAACAGGCAAAGGATGGTCATATGGCACGGAATTACTGATTGAGAAAAAAACAGGTAAAACCACAGGCTGGATTGGATATACACTTTCGTGGGCGGAACGTCAGTTCAGTAATATAAGCTTTGGGGAAAAATTCCCTTATAAGTACGACAGGCGTCATGACATCAGCGTTGTATTGACCCATAAGTTCAACGACAGGATTGATGGAGGATTAACATGGGTATATGGTACAGGTACAGCTACCACATTGGCATCACAAACTTACATCTCTCTTTCACCATACTATTCTGAAGAATACTGGATTGAATCAATAAAGCATATTGAGAATAGAAATAACTACCGTATGCCCTCTTACCATCGCCTGGATCTGGCAGTTAACTTTCACAAAGAGAAAAAACGGGTAACACGTACATGGAGCATCGGAGCATACAACGCTTATTGCAGACAAAATCCTTTTTTCCTTTATATCAGGCCTGACCAGGATTCTTTTTCCGCTGGTGAAACCAGTCAGCATCTATACCAGGTTAGTCTTTTCCCTTTGATATTTTCAGTAAGTTATGGTTTCAAATTTTAAAACTGTTAAAATCACGGCAATGAAAAAAACATTGTTTATTCTTCTTCCCGTAATTATTATAATAGAATCATGCGAGAAAAAGATAGATTTTAAAATTAAGGATGTTGACAGAAAAATAGTATTAAATAGTCTGATATTTCCTGACAGCCTGATACATGCCAATTTGAGCAAAAGTATGTATGTGCTTGATGATAATTCGAATGTACAGTATCTCACTGATGCTATTGTTGAAGTGCGTGAAAATGACAGTATCTATGAGGTATTGTCACATAAATATAACGGTAATTATTATTCTGAAAGTATCAGGGCCAAAGAAGGACATAAATATAAAATAACTGCTGAAAGCAATGGTCTGCAGGAAGTGTCTGCTGAAATAATAATGCCGGTTAAAGTTGCGGTATCAGCAAAAAGTGCAGTAATTTCAGAAAGTAGTCAGCAGGTAAAATGTTCAATCGGATTAAATGATCCGGCAGATATTGAGAATTACTATTTATTCAATGTAATATCCAGACAATCATATTCTTACCTTAACGAGTATGGAATCCGGGAGCATGTATCCTATCGCAGTTTTATATCGATAGAAACCAACGAGCCTGTTGTCGATGAAAATTCATGGATCAGCGAAGGTGTAATATTCAATGACAACTGGTTTGACGGTACGGGTTATAGTTTTTCATTTACTTTTGATATTTATAGCCTTATTGATACATCAACCGTTTACTTTAACCTGTAT
>CAZBUF010000552.1:0-4262 GCA_964495025.1 uncultured Bacteroidales bacterium
CAAAAAAAACAACACCATGATTTTTATTTGAGCAGGTAACTACATTTTTTGCAGTAATAGTATCTCCTTGTATATTAAGTCCATTATCATTATTATAAAGTAACGCTCCATCAAGAGAAGAGTTATAGCATTGAATGAATGGTTTAAGATCACCTGAAAATTGAATTCCGCTGCCCCCATGATTATCATATGCTAACAGATTGATGACTTCTGTGCCTGCTCCTTGGCATTTGATCCCATGTTCAATGGCTCTTGATGTTTCCAGGTTTACTACTTTGATATTTTTCTCCGAGTCATCATTAGTATCATAAATCCAAAAATTTGGATGCTTTTCACCCGCAGTGCCACATGCATCAATTTTAATATTACTGAATAGCATGTTTTTGCTATCTGGAGCAACCATGATACCTTGCATATTAAAATACATAATATTAAAATCATATACTTCATAGTAATGAACCGGATTACTCCAATTTCCAAAATATAATCCTTTATCATTACCTTCTAATCTTAATCCATCAATTATAGGTTTTGGACCAATTCCATAAGCACCTAAAATTATAGGATTATCTACTGTTCCTGATATTGATAGGTTTATTCCATAGTTATATGTAGTTCCTCTTTTTTGAAAGTAGCCTTTATCTTTTTCCCATTTTACATCTTTCCAGCTTCTATAAGGACTTAACTTTGTTCCAAGTGAACTTTTAGTAGAATTCGGATCTATGAAAATACACTTCTGTTCTTCAATAGCTCTAATGAATGCTGTATCTATATTATATGATTTATTTGTTGATGTTTTTATTACTATTTCAAATATATATGTATCACTAATATTCAAATTATTATTGGAATTAATTTTTATAATTCCTGAGTTATTATCGATTTTGAAAATATTTCCATCATTTCCAGCTATTATTTCAAAATTATATTTGTCTGAATCTTTTAAATGATACCACGGCAGGAATTTACCAACATCATCATTGTTTTCTGAGTTTTCAGGAATTGCATAATATTGATTCAATGAATAGTCTGAAAACTGTCCTTTTATTAATATAATTCTTGTTGCTAAAATTATAATTATTATTATCCAGGTTTTCATTTTTTTAAATTATTGATTAGCAGTTTAATAATATTTTTTTAAATTATTGGTTAGCGGTACAGTAATTTTGACGAACAGACCAAAATCGTTTATTAATATACGATTTTTATTGACGAAAGTTACTTAAGTGCTAAATAATTTACATTATAATATGCTTTAATTAATATTTTGATAATAATTAAATTAAAATATCAATAATATATTCTTCTTCTAATATAACAGAAGATGAACTAAACTGGATTTGGTTAAAAAATATTTATTATAGTTTTATATTTTATTTTTAAATATTTTTAAATAGAAATCAATTAATTTTTTACTCTCATGTTCCCATGATAATTCATTAATTACACGCTGATAGCCATATTCCCCCATTTTTTTACGTTGTTGTTCATTATCGAGCAAATACATAATTTTTTCTGCAAAATCTTCTGTATTTGTATTTTCTGCATATAGCGAAGCTTTTTGAGCCGATAACTTTCCTTCTTTTAAGTCATACTGGACTATTGGTTTTTTTAACGCCATGTATTCCATAATCTTATTCATGGTAGATAAATTATTCATCTCAGTCGGCTTATCCGGATTTACACAAACATCGGCTGTGTTAAGAATATCTAAGAGCAAATCATCGGCTACTCTTCCATAAAAATCGACATATTCCTGCAATTTCATTCCTTCAGAAATTTTTACAATCTTTTCCAGATCGGTTCCTCCTCCCACAATTGCAAACTGTACATCCTTTCGTTTTTCAATAATGTGTTTTGCTGATAAAAGTAAAAGATCCAGTCCTTCCTGTTCTCCGATAACACCTACATAGCCAATTAAACACTTTCTTCCTTTTTTGTATTTATCGTTTCCTTTCGTTATTTGCATACGATCCAGACTGGGACCACTACGAACTACTGCTACGCGTTCAGGCTTCATTTTTCCTCTTCGTATTGCTATTTCTTTATAAGACTTGTTTGTTGCGATACTATATTTAGCTGAAGCAAATGTTAATCGCTCACATAATATCATTAGATGATAAAACAAGCCTTTTTTACCAAACTTTGCAAGATATAATTCAGGATTAATATCATGATGATCAAATACATATTTAACACCAAAAAGCTTAAAAAACAATGCTACTATGAAAATCAAGTCCGGAGGATTACAACCCTGGATAATATGAAACCGTTTCTTAAAATATATTTTAAAGCTTAATATTAATTCCCAGAACAATGCTGTTGAATATTCCAGGAAATAGCCTAATGAGCTCCGGCCTTCACTTTTAAGAGGATGCCGATAGATTTTTATACCATTAATTTCTTCATATTTTTTTGTATAACTTTTACTTTTTGGGCAAATAATTGACACATCTGCTCCATTTTGTTTTAATGTATTAGCTTCCTGCCATACTCTGCGGTCAAAAGGTAATGGGAGATTTTCAACAATGATTAATATATGTTTATATGCTAATTTCATTAATATATTATCTTAATGAATTAATTGAGCTAACCAAAATGCGATGATCATATAGTCGTGATTTTATTGCAAAGATTGATTTATTAATTAACAGAATCGAAACACTATATAAATAGTCTAACTCTTCTTCCTTCTGATTTATGTTGTGATTTTATAAGCATTTGATATTGTTTGAAAATAAGAGATACTTGCAATAAATATATTACCAATTTATACCATAGTAATTGGTTTTATTTCTTATGTTTTCATTCATTCTCACCAAATCAATGATAATTTTGTTATTTACTTTCTCTAATATATTTGGAAATTCAGCTTCATTATTAGCAACAATAATTATGTCGCTTTCATTAACGAGTTTTTCAGAGTTATTAATTAAAAGCTTGGTCAGATGAGGAATATGGAAATCAATGTACTCCTTATTTGTACCGGTTAATCTTGATATTTCAACGTTTTTATCATAGATCTTTATATTAAATCCTTTACCCAGTAATGTTTCAATTAATGTTACTGAAGGGCTATTTCTTAAATCATCGGTTCCGGCTTTAAAACTTAATCCAATGAAACCTAGTTTTTTCCCTTTATACTGACTTAAATAATTCACAACTCTTTCAATTTGTATATTATTTGTAGTATCAATATGTTCTATAACTGGCGCTTTAACATAATTGTCATGGGCTAAAGTTTGTAAACCCTTTAAATCTTTTGGCAGGCATGATCCTCCATATGCAAATCCGGGTTTAAAATAATACGGTGAAATATTAAGCTGTTTGTCTTTAACAAAAATATCCATTACTTTATGGGAATCAATATTTATTGCTTTACATATATTTCCGATTTCATTAGCAAACGATATTTTAAGAGCATGAAAGGTATTATTTACATATTTCATAATTTCAGCTACTTCAACAGCGGTAATTATTAATTCACATGGTAACTCGTTGTATAGAATAGCTAGTTTTTTACCTGCTGATTCATTATCAGAGCCGATTAAAGTCAGGGGCGGATTAAAATAATCTTCAACTGCAGTTCCTTCCCTTAAAAATTCAGGGTTATCAAGGATTGCAAAATCTACATTTTGCTTTTTGCCCGAATTGTTTTCAACTATTTCTGCAAATTTTTTACATGTGCCAGGCATTACTGTTGAACGAATTGCCACAATATGAAAAACATTTTTCTTTTTTAATACTTCCCCGAAATTCTTTGCAACATTAAATATATATTTCAGTTCTAAATGACCTTTATCGGTTGAAGGAGTACCAACAGCAATTATTGATATTTCTGTATCAAGTATTGCTTTCTCATAATCTGTTGTTGCACTAATAAGGCCATTTATATGTTGTTCTTTAATTATTAAATCAATATCCTTTTCAATTATTGTTGGTTTACCTGAATTAATCTGATCAACTTTTGTTTGATTTACATCAACACCTATTACTTTATGGCCGTTTTTTGCCAAACAACCTAAACTTACGCAACCAACATATCCTAAACCAAATATACTAATATCCATTTTTATTATATTTTTTAAATTTAATTCTTTAATTGAGGTTTAAATATACAAAAAGTAATAACAACTGTTTAAGGTTTTCCATGAACTTACCGAGTATTTACTTAAGTACCTTAATCTTTGTTATGAAAGAGGATTCGTTATATAAAGTAGCAGTCTGATATATGACTTTTGTAGGTAATTTTTGATAGAATA
>CAZBUF010000553.1:0-2872 GCA_964495025.1 uncultured Bacteroidales bacterium
AGGAGTTAATTTCATTGACGGTGAATATACTGCCGGTGACCCTCCGAATTTTGTCACACCTGTTATTTTCTACAGTCGCAACTTAACATCAGGAGGAGACTGGACCAATCCGAATTCATGGACATTAAATTCAGACGGTTCCGGTGGCCCCGCGCCTTCATATCCACAGGGTAACCCAACGGTTGTACTTTCAAGCCATACTATAACAATAGATGCAAATAGTCAGACAGCATACTCTGTTGATATAAACGGAACACTGGCAATAGGTACGACCTTATATCACAGCCTGGGTCATATAAACGGCGGAGGTATCATTAACATTACAAGTACTGCATCAGGAAGTTTTGTATTGCCTGCAGGTATATATGATGATTTTATGAACAATTCCACAAGTACTATTGATTTTTATAATAACAGCGGCACTCCTGCAGCATTGCCCCTTAAGCCGGGGAACGACTATAAGCCTTTCCAGAACGTGATCTTTTCGGGTAACGGTGTTAAGAATATGAGCGCCGATAACATGAGAATACTGGGTAACCTCACTATCGATACAGGAACAGGAACGCTCAGCAATACACTTTATAATAAAAATATCACGATATTTAACGACTGGACAGACAACAACACTGGTGCCAATGGCGGGTTTGTTCCTGGAACAGGAACAGTTATCTTCAACGGTGCAGATGCACAAATCCTTACAGTTACAATTGGAACCACAACTGAACAATTTTACAAACTGCAAATAAATAATGCAGCAGGTATGACTATTGCAGGCAGTGGTCAGGTTTCGGTCAGCAAATATCTTTATCTTACTGAGGGTAATATCACTACTAATTCAACCAACCTGTTAAGTATAAGCAACACAAACGCTTCCGCTGTAATTGGCGGAGGAAGCATTTCTTTTATTGACGGACCCTTGCGTAAGCAAATAGTCTCGGGTTCATACTTTGATTTTCCGGTCGGGGATGCCAATGGTTCAAGGTACGGTAATCTTTATGTTTCAACAGTTTCAGCAACAGGAAATTATACTTCACAGTATTATAACCATAATCCTGATGATGATGGTTACAACCCTGATAACAAAGTTAATCCTATCGATGTGGTAAGCAATATAGAATACTGGAATCTGAATGGTTCCGTTGCGGCTACTGCCAATGTAAAAGTAAGATGGGATTCGCAAAGCGGAATTATTCCGCCCAGTGCTACCGGACGCACAAAGTTGCGCATTGTCGGATGGAATGGTTCGGCATGGGAAAATAAGGGCAGTGTAATTGTTGATAACGGTCAAAATTCAGGGACAATTCAGACAAGTCCTACCCTTTCCGTTAATGGAGATCATCAATTCACTATAGGTGTGGAAAGTCTTCCAACAGCAACCATCACCAGCAGTGATTCAAGTATTTGCGATGATGGTTCCACAACAGAAATTTCAATTGATCTTACAGGAACAGCTCCCTGGACTATTCATTATATGATAGACGGAGCAAATGAAACCATGATTAACAATATTGCAACCTCTCCATATTCACTGGTTGTTTCAAATGCTATGGAACCACTTGCCTCAGATGGTCCCGGTGATTACATTTTTAATGTTTCATATATCCGCGACGCAACAGGTAGTACGGGAATCAGTGACTTTACAACGACGGTCACTATTACTCTGAATGAATCACCAAATCCGGTTATTTCCGGTAATACTACAGTAGATTTAAGTGAAACGGTAGTATATTCAACACCTTCGGTCGCCGGACATAATTACCAGTGGTATGTAAACAATGGTACAATTATAGGAAGTTCGACGAACAACACAGTGACAGTCCAATGGGCCGGCTCTCCCGGTTCAGGGTGGGTACGTGTACAGGAAACAGTAATAGCAGGCAGTTGTTCTACCACAACACCTGATTATAATGTCACTATTACTGATATTCCTAACCCTGCAGTTACAGGACCGACTCCTGTTTGTCTGAATGACGTGGTAACATACCGGACACCAATTGTTGGAACACACACATATTCATGGTCTTTGCCAACGGGTGGAGGTACTGTCATCGGCAGCACAACACTTGATTCAGCCGTTATTCAATGGACAGGCACAGGTGACTATTATGTAAAGGTTGATGAAACAGCTACTCCTGTTACGGAAAGTGATAGCCTGGAAGTTACAGTGAATCCTGTACCTGACAATAATAATATAGTATCAGATCCTTCCATCTGCTCTGGAGAAACCGCCAATATTATAGTTCAGGCAGCTGCTCCGGGAATAACCTACCAGTTACATCTGGTAAGTGATGATAGTCCTGTTGGAACGCCTGTAAGTAGTGGTCCGGGTGGTGACGTTATTTTAATGGATGCGCCGCTGTTAACAACAGATTATTATGTTGTGGGTACAAACGAATATAATTGTGACATTGAATTAATCGATATTTCCACAGTAACAGTTACTTCATTGCCTGTCCCGGGCATTTCAGGAAACGATACACTATGCCAGGGAACAACAGAGATTTACTCTACGGAAATGGGTATGTCCAATTACGACTGGGAGGTTTCGGCAGGAGGTACCATTATGGCCGGCGGAGACGGAAATGATTTTGTTACGGTCAGATGGGATGATATCGAAGGACAAACGGTCAGTATTGATTATGAAGACAGCGGTTGCTACCCTGCAACGCCGACTGTTCTCGACGTATGGGTAAACAAGCTTCCTGACACAGGGCCGGGATATCACATAGAAAATGAATTTGATCCGTAACATATATGAATATCAAATGATTAATCGAAAAAATAAGAATATATTATGTAAGTAATATAAAATAATGAACCAAATACTATTATGTTTTAATTTAAATTTTTTATCATGAAAAAGAGAAATGTT
>CAZBUF010000554.1:0-3521 GCA_964495025.1 uncultured Bacteroidales bacterium
AAAATATCAGCAATGATCTTCATGGATTCGTCAGGTGGATATATATAAGTATTCCGTACCATAAATTCTTTCAGTATATCATTCTGAATTGTCCCGCTTAACTCTTCCAGTTTAACTCCCTGTTCCAGGGCAGCCACAATATAAAACGCCATTACGGGCAAAACTGCCCCGTTCATTGTCATGGAAACTGACATTTTATCCAAAGGTATCTGGTTAAACAGGATTTTCATATCAAGTATCGAATCTATTGCAACACCTGCCTTGCCAACATCACCGGCAACCCTCTCATGGTCGGAATCATATCCGCGGTGTGTAGCCAAATCAAAAGCGATTGATAATCCTTTCTGGCCTGAAGCAAGATTTCTCATATAAAATGCATTTGAATCCTCAGCTGTGGAAAAGCCTGCATATTGCCTTATGGTCCAGGGTTTCATAACATACATAGTAGCATACGGGCCGCGAAGAAACGGAGGTATGCCTGCAGCATAATTCAAATGTTCAAATTCTGCAAGATCATCCTTCGTATATACAGGTTTCACGGGTATCTGTTCACCTGTTGTCCAGTCTTTTTTTATATCGTTTTGTTTCTCCCATTCAGGGGATGATATTTTATCTTTTTCCTGTTTTCTGAAATCTATATTTTTAAAATCCGGACGCATATCTTATTATTATATTCTTTGACGTGACTAATCTTTAACAATCCCCAGTAACCTGTGATACTTTTTTAATTCCTCCAGAATATTTGACTTCTTATGAATAAAATGCTCAATGCCGCCGTCTTTCAGCTTGCCCAGCTTTTCATGGTTCCCTGCAACAACCACTATTGCCTTTTTACCGGGGCCGGAAAAAATCTCAGGTACAATTGTAATATATTCATCATCGGAACTGCAAACAACAATAATATCTGCTTTGTTGTCAATCGCTTCCTTTATTCCTTCTTTAACATTTTTAAATATCGGACAATTTATAATTTCATACCCTGCACAGGCAAAAAAATTACTCGCAAATAATGCTCTTGCCGTGCTCAGAACCACATTCCCGTATTTTAATATAAAGACGGCAGGCCTTTTTCTTTTAATGTTCTCAGTTTGCAGCCGGAGTATTTCAAATTGTTTCGCAGCCCTGTTTATCTCTGATGTTTGTCCTATGTCTATGGAATTGCTACTGTCCTGCATATTAACCACTGATAAATCAATATCATCTTTTACCTGCTCATTAAAGTTAGGGTACAAATTTACTCCAAGTAATACCTCATCTCCTGACTCAATATTCTTGCTTCGTTTGATTGCCGTTTTTTTAACCTCTTCCCGGATAAATCCGTTTTTTACTGCTTCCAGGTAACCTCCCGTTTCTTCTATTGAAAGGAAAATATTCCATGCCTTTTCAGCCACAGAATCAGTAATATTTTCAAGAAAGTATGATCCTGAAGCGGGATCGACAATTTTATCAAAATAAGCTTCCTCCTTCAGAATATGCTGGACATTTCTTGCTATCTGCTTTGAAAATTCCGAAGATCGACGGTAGATATTATCATAAGGATTGACAGTAAGAGAATTTACTCCTCCCAGGATTGCTGACATAGCTTCAGTGGTTTTCCTCAATAAATTAACATAGGGATCATAAATTGACTTATTCCATGTTGAGGTCCCGGCATTAATATACGTTCCGGTGTATTGGCTATCACCGGCACCATAAGCTTCGACTATCCTGGCCCATAATAATCTTGCGGCCCTGTATTTTGCAATTTCCATAAAAAAGTTTGATCCTGTGCCAAAATTAAATTGAATATGTTTAGCGATAATTCCGATCTTCAGTCCGTAGTCTGATAACTTTGATAAATACTCACTGCCAATTGCCAGGCTAAAGCCCAGTTCCTGAATGATCGAGGCTCCTGCATTATTAAATCTTATCCCGTTAACTGCAATAACTCTGTAACCGGGTAAATTGGATTCTGCATAATTTACTAAGGATTGGGCCATGATAAAATCCTCTTTCTCACCTTTATAAAATCTGCCGGTTGCAGTATACACTCCCAAAGGATCGTAATCAGCCAGCCCTCTTATTTTATGAGGATCAACTTTCCCCGACCCTGCCAGAGTATTCAAAAACTCAAGGAATACCGGTACTTCTGCCCCTGCTTTGATATTTATTTCAAATAACTCCGGGTTCACATCTTTTAAAAGAATTGAAAACTTCTCTTTGGAAACACCTTTTATCCCGGATAAATTAAAACAAATTGAAGTAACCCCGTTATTAATAAGATGTAAAGCTTCCTTGTTTGCCTTTTTAAAATCATCGACTGCGATTTCCTGGTTTACATCCCATTTGTTATTCTTTATATTATTGCCCCTGATATATGGAAAATCATCAGGATATGTTTCCAGGTATTTCAGATTATCAAGGTCATTTGCTCTGTAATAGGGTTTAATATCAATTCCTTCGATTGTTTTAGAGACCAGTTTCTTTACATAATCCGCCCCTTTCAAATCTTCTTTAATCAGGGCTTCCCATTCACTATCTGATGTTGGGGGAAAATCTTCAAACAACTTTTCTTTCATATCTCTGTCCGCTATTTATTTCAGGAATACTCTGTTAAAATGATCCGGTCATCTTTTTGGGATCAACCCATTTATTAAATTCTTTTTCAGTAACCAGTCCAAGGTTCAATGCAGCCTGTTTTAGCGTTATATTCTCAGCATATGCTTTCTTAGCAATTTTTGCTGCATTTTCATATCCTATATGGGGATTTAAGGCAGTTACAAGCATTAATGATTGCTCAAGCAATTTCTTGATTTTCTGCTCATCAGGTTTTATGTTATCAATACAGTTCTTAGCAAATGAATTACAGGCATCACCAATCAATCCTGCTGACTGCAAAAAATTTGTTATCATAAGCGTTTTAAATACGTTCAGCTCAAAATGCCCGTTACTTCCGCCAATTGTAATGGCTACATCATTTCCCATTATCTGTGCGCATACCATAGTGATCGCTTCAACCTGCGTCGGGTTTACCTTACCCGGCATAATAGATGATCCCGGTTCGTTAGCAGGAATGATAAGCTCCCCTATTCCGGAGCGTGGACCTGATGCAAGCATTCTTATATCATTGGCGATTTTCATTATACTTACTGCCAGCTGTTTAATTGCTGAATGTGTTTCAACAATTGCATCATGGGCAGCCAGAGACTCGAATTTATTTTGGGCTGTTTTAAAGGGTAATCCTGTAAGATCAGCTATAAATCCGGCCACCAGAACATCATAACCTGCAGGCGTATTCAGTCCTGTACCCACTGCTGTGCCGCCGAGAGCAAGCTCTGAAAGATGTTCAAGTGTATTTTCCAGTGCTTTAAGTCCGTGGTCCAGTTGTGATACATATCCTGAAAATTCCTGGCCTAATGTTAAAGGTGTAGCATCCATAAAATGAGTCCTTCCTATTTTAACAACAGACTTCATTTCTGCGGATTTTTCATTTAGTGAGTCCCTGAGCCTTTTTATTCCGGGGATTGTTTTCTCTGCCAGTA
>CAZBUF010000555.1:0-4128 GCA_964495025.1 uncultured Bacteroidales bacterium
AAAACAGCTTTAAGTTAATAAATTGTCTAATTTTAAACTGTCCTATTTTTGGGGAAGGCTACATAAGAATTATGTTGATGAGTTGTTGAAGCATTTAATTACTATTAATCCACATAAGAGTGAAAAGGATATTATATTAGAACAGCTACAAATATTTAATCCTTTATTAGCATGGAAAGATGATGAAATAAAAAAAATATTGAATGATATAGATGAAATCGATACAAACATTCTAAAGAATAGACTATATAAAGAAGTTAAACAACATTATAATGAAAGAGCAAAAACATTAAAAGAAATGCATCCTTTAGGTATTCAAGTGTATTTAGATTCTGGTGTTGCAAATGGTGTTCTAGTAGTAAGAAATATAGAAGATTGTTCAAAATTAATCAGAGCAATAATTACAAATAGCATGGAATTTATAATTGAAAGAGAAAAAAAAGATAATGGAGAATATATATATTTAAAGGAAACAATTTCAAAAAGTATATTCCGTTTAATAACAGGAGATGTCATTCTAACTAATACCTTTTGGAATTTTTATTTTTAATTTATAATTTAACAAAACCAATAAAACATTGAAGCCATGAAAAAGCAGAAACCTAATAGGGTGAATATAAAGCCATATGATTTAAGTGCATCAAAAGGGCATTGTAATTCTAAAGAAGAATTTAAAAATCCATATAACAGAAATGCTTATGATTTGAAAAATGGGAAATCAAGAAAGAATGGCTATTAATAATCCTTCACTACTATTTACTCCAGTATTAATTCTAAAAGAAATAATCAATAAATATATTTTTGATCATTAAATTGTTACTATTCTGCTACCGATAAAATAATAAAGCCCTTTAAATTAATAACTTAAAGGGCTTTCTTTGTACCCGGAGCGGGACTTGAACCCGCACAGCCTAAAAGGCCACTGGATTTTAAGTCCAGCGCGTCTACCAATTCCGCCACCCGGGCAGCCAAAAAAAAAGAGCGGAAAACGGGACTCGAACCCGCGACCCCGACCTTGGCAAGGTCGTGCTCTACCAACTGAGCTATTTCCGCCTGCTTTAAAGCAGCAGCAAAATTATCATATTTTTTCTATCTACAAAAATAATTAAATCATTATTAAAACGGGAAATTGACGAAAAGTTGAACTCACCCATATATACTGTTTTTATGTTAACAATGATCTAAAGCCCCGACAATTTTTTGATCTCATTCAGTTTATTCAAAGCTTCAACAGGAGTAAGATTATTGATATCGGTATTGGCAATCTCGTCCCTTATCTGTTTTAATACAGGATCGTCCAGCTGAAAGAAGCTTAGCTGAAAACCCTCTCTTTTTTCTGCCAGTCCTGATACAGGCTTTGTAAGTGATTGTTTCTGATGCGACTTTTCAAGCTCTGCCAGTATTTCATTTGACCTGCTGACAATGCTTTTTGGCATTCCTGCCATCCTTGCAACATGTATTCCAAAGCTATGTTCGCTTCCTCCCCTGATGAGTTTTCTGAGAAATATCACTTTATCCTCAAGCTCTTTGACTGATACGTTATAATTCTTTATTCTTTTAAAAGAACTTTCCATTTCATTCAGCTCGTGGTAGTGAGTGGCAAAAAGGGTTTTTGCCCGGGCCCGCGGCTGTTCATGGATATATTCAACCATGGCCCATGCAATTGATATGCCATCGTAGGTGCTTGTGCCCCGGCCAATTTCGTCAAGAAGCAGCAGGCTCCTTTCGGATAAATTATTAAGTATGCTTGCTGTTTCATTCATTTCAACCATGAACGTGGATTCACCGAGTGAGATATTGTCGGAGGCGCCAACACGCGTAAATATCTTATCCACATAACCGATATTTGCTGTTTCTGCAGGGACAAAACTTCCGGTCTGGGCCATCAGGATTATCAGGGCAGTTTGCCTTAACAGAGCCGATTTGCCTGACATATTGGGGCCTGTAATTATGATGATCTGCTGCTTTGTATTATCAAGATACACATCATTGGGTATGTAGCTTTCATCAAACGGCAGTTGTTTTTCGATCACAGGATGCCGCCCCTGTTTGATATCAATGATACCGGAGTCGTTAATTTCAGGACGGTAATATTTATTTTCCACTGCACACTTAGCAAATGCCAGCAGGCAGTCAAGCTTCGCTATTAACGAAGCATTCAGCTGTATGGGAGAAATAAAATCAATAATGCTCATCACCAGATCGTGGAACAGGCCGGCTTCGATCCCCAGGATCTTCTCCTCGGCTCCAAGGATCTTTTCCTCATATTCTTTCAGTTCTTCAGTAATATATCTTTCGGCACTTACCAGGGTCTGTTTCCTTATCCACTCGCTGGGGACCTTATCCTTGTGCGTATTTCTCACCTCAATGTAATAGCCGAAAACATTGTTATACGCAACTTTCAGTGAAGATATACCTGTGCGTTTGCTTTCCCTCTGCTGAAGCTGTATCAGGTAATCCTTTCCCAAATGCAGCATATTGCGCAATTCATCAAGTTCATCTGATACACCGTGAGCTATAACATTCCCTTTGCTAATCAGGACGGGCGGGTCAGGCTGGATCTCCTTTTCAATCCGGTCCCTGATCGATTTACAGGGATTTAACTGTTCGGCAATCTTGCGAAGCGCAGGTTCTTTGGATTTTTGACACAGGTCCTTAACAGGCTTAACCGCCGAGAGAGCATATTTCAACTGCACAATTTCCCGCGGATTGATTTTTCCTGCTGCAGCTTTTGATATTATCCTTTCCAAATCTCCTATCCGGGTTATCTGTTCCGCGATTTCATCTTTTATCCCGGGATTTTTAAGGAAGTATTCTACAGTATCCAGCCTCTCATTTATTGGTTTTATCTCTTTTAAGGGCATGGCAATCCATCTTTTGAGAAGCCTGGAACCCATGGGTGAGATAGTTTTGTCAAGAATATCAAGAAGCGTCCTGGCACCTTCATTTATTGACTGAAATAATTCAAGGTTCCTTATTGTGAATTTGTCGAGCCAGACATAATGCTCTTCTTCAATTCTTGATAATGAGGAAATATGCCTGATCTTATGGTGCTGGGTAATATCAAGATAATGAAGGATCGCGCCGGCAGCGACAATTCCAAGTTTCATGCTGCTTATGCCAAAGCCTTTTAATGAAGTTGTCTCAAATTGTTTTAATAATTTATCACGAGCCGAATCATCGGTAAATACCCAGTCGTCAAGTTTAAAAGTATAATATTGATCTCCGAACATCTCGTGAAACATTTGCTGTTTACCCCTTTCAAACAAAACCTCCTTGGGAGAGAAACTACTCAGCAGCTTATCAACATAATCATAATTACCCTCCGCCGTAAGGAACTCTCCGGTGCTGATATCAAGAAACGCAATACCTGCAGCTCCTTTTTCCAGGTGAATACCTGCAAGAAAATTATTTTCCTTATGTTCAAGAACATTATCGTTAAAAGAAACCCCGGGTGTAACCAGTTCGGTTATTCCCCGTTTTACGATCTTTTTGGCAAGCTTGGGATCTTCAAGCTGCTCGCAAATCGCAACCCGCTGCCCCGCCCTTACGAGCTTTGGAAGATAAGTGTCAATAGCATGGTGGGGGAAACCCGCCAGGTCAACAAATGAAGCTGAGCCGTTGGCTCGTTTTGTAAGAGTAATACCTAAAATTTCCGATGCTTTTTTAGCATCAGGTCCGAATGTCTCATAAAAGTCACCCACCCTGAAGAGCAATATTGCATCAGGATGTTTGCCCTTGATGTTGTAATACTGCTTCATCAGAGGAGTTTCCACTATTTTGTCGGTACCGGCCACAGGATAAATTAAATTATTGCACTTTTAAAATTAATTCAATAAAGGATAAAGGCAAAAAATACAGCAGATATGATTTAAACAATTAATCACCAATGGCATGTTCAAAGTATGAGAATCCGTTTGCAGGTAGCAGGGTGCGTGGTGCAGGTTGTTCGTAGTTCGCTGTTGGCTTATTAGACAATTTAGCCATTCAACAATACAGCTATTCAGCAATTAAGCAATTTACTGAAGAGGGACAGCTCCCTGAGATTGCTTCACCCGCCGAAGCGGGTTAGCAATGACGCAGAACCAGCAACAAGCAGCAATTTAGCCATACAGCCATATAACCATA
>CAZBUF010000556.1:0-3497 GCA_964495025.1 uncultured Bacteroidales bacterium
TAAATTTGGGAGATGCAATTATCAGGCTTGGCAATGAGATTAAGTTCTGCAGGATCTGCCGTAATATTTCTGATAATGACGTTTGCGACATATGCAATGATTCTGCAAGGGATCATTCAATTATATGTATTGTTGAGAATATCAAAGATTTTATTTCCATTGAGAATACGCAGCAGTACAAAGGAGTGTATCACGTATTGGGAGGTATAATCTCCCCTATGGATGGTATAGGGCCCAATGACTTAACAATAGACAGTCTTCATAGCAGAATAAAGGAAGGCGGTGTCAATGAATTGATCCTTGCATTAAGCACTACCCTGGAAGGAGATACAACAAATTTTTACATTTACCGGAAATTCAAGCCTTATAACATAAAGATAACAACCCTGGCCCGTGGTGTTTCAATTGGTGACGAACTTGAATACACTGACGAAGTTACGCTGGGCAGGTCAATAATTAACAGAACACTGTTTGATGCATCATTACCGGGTAAGAAATGATAGTATATATTTCTTATTCGCTTTTGCAGCCAATGCTGCTCCGATTAATCCCGCTTCATTTAGTAGTTTTGCCGGAACAACCTTAGCTTTAACAGTAAGGTGTTCAAAAAATTTCTTTTTTTTCTTACTTACTCCTCCGCCAATAATAATCAGTTCGGGCCAAAGCAACTTTTCCATCTCAATAAGGTATTCATTGAATCTTTTTGCCCAGATATCCCAATCCAGTTCTTCATCCTTCCTTACAGCATCTGACGTATAAAGCTCGGCATCAAGCCCGTTAAGGTTTATATGTCCGAACTCCGAGTTGGGTAATAATTTTCCCCTGGTGAAAACGACAGAGCCAATGCCCGTTCCTACAGTTACCAGAAGAATTGTGCCTTTGAATTTTTTACCGGCTCCGAATTTTACCTCCGACATACCTGCTGCATCAGCATCGTTAACAACAATTACAGGCAAGCCCGTAACCCTGCTGAACAATTCTCTGGCATTAGTATTAATCCATGACTTGTCAATATTGGATGCTGTTTTAACAATTCCATTCTGAACCACGGCAGGGAATCCACAACCAACCGGCCCTTTCCATTTAAAATGGTCAACCATTTTTTTTATCACCACAGCTACTGATTCAGGTGTAGCAGGCACTGGAGTAGGGATCCTGTATCTTGACCTGATAAGTTTTCCTGTTTTAATATTTACCGGTGCACCTTTAATCCCTGAACCACCTATGTCAATACCTAATATTTTTTCAAATTTCATATGTAATGTGTAATTTTAGTGAAACTTTTACTGACATCTTTAAAGCGATCTATTATTAAATTTCAGAATAGCAAAATAAGTCTTTTAATTTAAATATCCGGAATATTCAGGGAATTTTAGATTTAATTTTAAATAAATATAAATAAGTGTTTAATTGTTAATTAATTCAAAACTAGATATTTTATTATTTATAAAATTTGTATTACTTTCATACCTAATGAATATTCTGCATGCAGGCAGATAATTTATAAGCATAAAATTAGTTAATTATATAAATAAACAAGTTAATAAGTCTCATTGTTATTTATATTTTAAGCACTTTAAAATTATTAGCAATTAATTTAATATCAGTTAAATGGATAAATATATAATTGAATTATTAGATACAAATACAAGAGTTATTATCCCTGACTTCGGAGCTTTTATAATCAAGCAGAAAGAACCCCGGCTTATTGTGTTTAATGAATTCCTGAGATATAATGACGGGTTATTAGTTGACTATGTGGCAAAATCAGAGAATATTGAAAAGGATGTTGCCAAGAAAAAAGTTAGCGAATTTGTTGAAAAGGCGGCAAATAATTTAAAGGATAATAATGAAAATATATTATCAGGACTGGGAAAGCTAAAAAAGGAAAGTACAGGCAAGATCACATTTGAAGAGTCAACTGAAACTTCGAAAAAGGATACCAGGGGAAAGGCTGCCCCTAAAGCATCTGAAGTTAAAGAAGAAAAGAAAATTAAGGCGGAAGAAGAAAAAAAGGCAACTCCTGAAAAAGAGGTTAAAGCAGGTGAAATATCAGGGGTGGCTCCGGAGGCGGCAACCAGGGGAAAAATTTCTGAAACAAAGGCAAAAGAACAGCCTGTTGAAAAGAAAGAAGAACAGGCTGAAAAGAAAGAGAATCCTGTAGAACAAAAAGACAAGCCGGCAGAACAGAAAGAAAAACCTGCCGATGAGAAGGAAAAACCTGTTGAACAGAGGGCTGGGGCATTTACTATAAAAAGCGGGGAGAAGAAAGATACTATTTCGCAAAAGAGGCCGGAACCGGCTATCAGACCGGCTGTCGAAAGGAAAGTGGAGACCAGGCAGAAAAAGAAAAGTAATTCACAGATAATTATCTGGATCATCCTGATCGTGGTAATAAATGCAGCAATTATCTCCTGGTTTGTTTTTAATAATGAGATCCGGGGCTTCCTTGATAAAGATTCAAAGGGCATAACTGACTCGAAGGATGATTCTCCTGTTAAGATCGGTAACATCGAAGCAGTATCTGAAGAATCCGGGATAACTGCTGAAGAAAGTGATGAAGCTGCTGCTGCCGGCATTATGAAGCAGGAATTAGAAGAACCGGAAACTGCTCCGGAAATTGAAGAAGAACCTGTTTCCTATTCCGAAAAACGTTATTACATAGTAGCCGGTTGTTTCAGGGAAGAGAGTAATGCTAACGGACTGGTTAAAAAGCTGACGAGGGAGGGTTATGATGCCGAGAAATTTGGAAAAATTGGCAATTTACATGCCGTAAGCTATGCATCATTTATCGACAGGACTGAAGCTCAGCGAAAGTTGAGAGAAATCAGGGAGCAGGAAACGGAAGCCTGGCTCATTTATTATTAGAAGTATGTTTGACATTTGTTAGGTAGTCAGGTAATTAATTTTAATGTTCAAAATTCCAGATTTTAGGTAATTTGGAATTTGTAATGTTCTCATAACACCATTTTTTAAAAAACTCTTTTGCATTTTTAGAATCCTTCTTCAGTTTAATATTAGCTTTTACAATTTGGCCTTGTATAAGACTGTGTTCATTTGTGATTTTAACATAGTCTACGTTTTCGTTTAATTTCATTAAACGTTCCAATTCTTTTGGATAAACGTTTATTCCTCCTACATTTATCATATTCTTCTTTAATCCTTTAAAATAAATATATTTTTCTTCATCAATAGTACCAAAATCTCCGGAATGTAACCATCCATCTATAAGTACTTTATTTGTTATGTGCTTATTATTTAAATATCCTTTAAATATATTATCTCCCTTAATACAAATTTCCCCTGTTTCATTTATTTTACAATTATTGTTGTTCTTATCCACTATCTTAATTTCACAACAAGGCAATGCTTTACCAATAGATTCTATTTTAATCTCGTCTTCTAAATGACTATGCACAATACATCCGGGTGCAGCTTCGGTTAATCCGTAGCCTTCATGTATTTTTTTCCCGGTATTATTAAAAAAAGTATTATAT
>CAZBUF010000557.1:0-35306 GCA_964495025.1 uncultured Bacteroidales bacterium
GCATTATCAATGTAAAGTTCATTTCCTACCGGGTTTGGATGTATATTAAACTTATCATATGCTGATTCCTGAATACCTGTAGGTATTATTATAACCAGATCATCTGAAATACCTGAGCCGTCATTTGCAGTTGCAGTAACAGTGATGGTTCCTTCTCCGATAACTGTGAGTATCCCGTCAATGACAACAGCAATAAGCGGATTGTCTGTATCCCATGTTACACTTTTATCCGTTGCATTTGCAGGCTCAACCTCAACGGTTATCGGTACTGTACTGCCATTCAAAACAGGGCCGGGGTGGATTATTGTTATACTGGTAACCAGTATAGCCGCAGACTGAACGGTTATTGCCTTTTCCCCGTATGCTCCGGCACCATCATTAGCTGTGGCCCTTACTGTGACTGTTCCTGCGGATATCCCGGTTAAAACACCGGCAGGGCTTATGTAAGCTTCTCCTGTGCCGTTAGTGACCGACCATCCGACATCGGGACGTGCACCTGTTGGCGTAACAGTGGCTTCCATTTGCAGGCTGCCGTCCACTGTAACTATATCCAAAGCATCCTTACCTGCAACATCTATTGATGTAACAAGTGTCTGGGTTCCTTTAAGGAAGATCTCGTCAATAAGAAACGCTGCTGATTGTCCGGGATTCATAATCATAATGTCCAGGGCACTTCCTGTGCCTGAAATTGGTGCTGTTACTACTGTCCATGATGTATCATTGTCAGGATATCCTGTGCCCGTGATCTCCGTCCAGCCACTTCCGTCAATATCTACCATAAGATCAAGGGTCAAATCAGTAGCGGTACTGTTTACCCAGGCTGCGTCGAACTGCAGTGCAAGGTTGCTGAATCCTTCGATATTTATATCATACAATGAAAGATAATAATTACTTGTTCCCTTTGGCCCGATACTAAATGCAGGTCCGCTGGATGATCCGGCAATAGTGTCACTGGGCAGGTCGTTAGTGTGATCAGCATCCCAGTTCCAGCCATTAACAAGGGCAAGTGCAACTCCTCCTCCCGGCGTGAACTTATTGGATGCCCAGTATCCCCATCCTTTTGCCGGGCCGTTGGCCCAGTCGCCAATCCATCTGAAGGTACCGCAGGGCTCATATAATATATTCACTTCAGTTCCTGAAGTTACAGGGTCGCCTGCATATAACATTATATCGTCAAGATAGTAGGTATCTGCAAGCGTGTCACCCAGAGCAATTCCCACATCATATGAATTAAACCTGTTGGTCGGGTATTTCCCCAGATCAACAGTAAATTCAACCCATGTATTTTCCTCACCACCACTAACTGACCAGGCAGTGGCAGTATTCTGAAATTCGTTGGTAAACATCTGCTGTTCCCACCTGATATCATTATCTATTCTCGCACAAAATGATACTGCTTTTGGAGAATAAACTTTCATTGATAATACCGGGTGCGAGGTAAAATTAAATTCCGGAGCAATGTCAAAGTGCATGAAGAACCAGTCGGTAGTGGTCTCTCCTTTATCAACCTGCAACACCTTATCAGAAGTGTTTATGCCGGTTTTGGAAGGATTGTCCACGATGTAAGCAGTGTCCATGCCCCCTTTGTTAAATGTGGTCGTTGTGGCACCTGACTCAAAATCTGCCACTATCCTGTCCTGCCCGAATAAGGCAAATACGGTTGCTGATAATAGCAACAAAGTAAGTACATTTCTTTTCATAATTGTGAGTTTTAAGTTAGACATAGTATTAATAAATTAGATATTAGCTGTTTTAATATTTACTCTTAAAATATTATAACACAGATTTTTAAAGAACTTCTTGTTAATTTATAATCCCTGATGTAAGCTTATTTGGTTTTAATAATCCTAATATTATCAAGAGCCATATTAAGTATTGTAATAGGCAGCCCCCCGGCTTCGGGACTTTGGTTTTTAAAGTTCATGTTAAATATATTTCCCTTTAATTCGCCATATGTTAAAGGTTTGACAACCCCGGCGCCGTCTACACTGAATTCACTGAACGGGATAACAAATGTGAGCCACCCGGGGGTAGTAAAATTGATCCTGTCGTCAGGTGTTCCCCATGGCTGCCAGAAGTACCTGTATTTCCAGTCGGACACTCCTATTTCATAAAAGCCTGAATTCCAGACTTGCTGGACATAGGCTTCGAATCTCAGCTCAATACTGCTAATGGGTGTGTTGTCAGGATAATCGGGCCAGTTAAGATATGTACCATCCGTTTCCAGGGCTGTGGGCAATAACCAGTAAGTACCCGTATTAATGCCGATAACAAAGGTATACATGTAATTTCCCCTGCACGGTAAAATAAAGGGGTTATTGGTGTTATCACCGAATTTTGCACCGTCAGGGTTAGCCTGTACCGCCGGGTCCTCAAAATCTATCAACATTCCCGTTGTATCGTTGAACTTCGTTCTTCCTGACAGAGCTGCAGCCCCGGCTTTGGAAATAACATTTATATCTCCCGCTTCAGTAACTCCCTCAGGAACGGCCACCCTGCACCATGTTCCGTTACGCGCCGTTTCAATATAGGTAGTGGGTATTTTCCCCGGGAAATATACTGTGTCAATAAAATAGAAATACTTGCCTTTCAGGGTTATAGTGTCTCCGGCATTGGCAAACTCGTTGCTGATCGACTGAAAAACAGGAGGTGGCGTATAGATACTAAAATCATAGGAATCTTCACCATACAAAGTAATAACTTCAATGGTGTTATTCACAAGTGAATCAGGATGTGTTGCACCTGTAGGGGTTTCGTCGGGCACCATAATAACAATATTATTATCGGTAACCAGTGCAGGTTTGAAATATGCATCGTAACCGTTGAAATACACTTTATTTAAAGTGCTGAAATTTCTGCCCTGGATAACAAGCCATGAGCCAAGGATTGAATAGGAGAGAGACACATCGGCCTGTTCAGGAGCTATTGGCCTGACGTTAGTTATTTCAGGCGGCCCGGGTTCATCCTCATCACAGGATACAGGAAGCATTAAAACCGCTGCTATCATGAATAACATGATGACATAAATGCTTCTGTTCGGCTGATATTTTTGTTTCATGATTATTTGGTGTTTCATAATATTTTAGTTTTAGCTTTTTTATGATGTTTTTATTCTTATCCTCATGCTTCTATTCACCCAGCAAACTGAAATCAAAAGGTTCCGGGTCTTTCTTCAGGTTAGGTGCCTGAACAACTTCGCTTTCAGGCAAAGGGAACCAGATATTTTCATCTGTTACCGTAAAGAACCTTGGTGTTCCGGTACCTTCACCGGAAGTATCAGATGGCTGTAAATCCCATATTCTGTTGTTGCTAGCATCATGTCCATGGGGGAGGATGTAGTACGCTCCTTTATCCTGGGCCGTTAATGTATCTTTAGCAGCTTCGGGCTCAAAGAAATACCACCTCATAAATTCAAGCCACAGATTGCCCTCCATAGCAAATTCGATACGTTTTTCCATAAAGATTTTCCAGAATGTCAGGTTATCTTCACCTGCAAGTCCTGCCCGCGAGCGCACCCTGTTAAAATAATCAAGGGCCGCAGGATCTGTTGTCTGGTCATTATTTCCCATTATAGCTTCGGCATATATCAGGTACATTTCGGCCAGGCGAAGCATATATGTATTGTTCGAGGTTTTCATTATTTCAGGTGTTCCTTCACTGTCAGGATTATCCTCAGGTGTGCCGACGATATATTTCTTAACATTGGCTATTGTTGTATCATCATAGAAGTATCCGCCATCAGCCTTGTTAAGTTCATCGTAGTGATCACCGGGAAACATAAAAGTTGCTTTACGGCGTATTGAATCTACAGGGTTATTCACATAATACTGAAGCAGATTATATGAAGCACCATGTCCGATTCCCCAGCCATCGCCTGTACCGGTGATATCGGGATCTCTTGCATAAAATGCCTGGAAGTCGTTTGACACTCCATAGATATCAGGAACTACAAGCCACTGCAAGGCAAAAAGGCTTTCTTCATTGTTGTCATTCCATGTTGTAAATAAGTCGGGGTAATTTGGCACAAGACTATAAGGACTGTTTTCACATACATCACCGGCATAAAATACGGCACTGTCAAGGTCAGCCTGGTTGCGTGTGCCGTCAGTGCTGTTCAGTCCGGAGCGGAAGAGATATGCTTTGGCAAGCATTCCTTTTGCCGCCCAGTTGCTTACCCTGCCTTCATAAGCCGGATTGTCGGGCAGATTTTTCGCGGCATAGGTGAAATCCCTGATAATAAATTCCCAGAGGCTCTCTTTTGTGGCTCTTGCAATAGTGGTATCCGTCATCTGGGCTATAACATCATATATGATAGGCACTTCTCCCCAGTTTACGGTCAGCCACATATATGACACTCCCCTCATAAAATGGCACTCGGCCATTGCAACTTTTATAACTTCGTCCGACACTTCCTCGGAATCAATGCTTTTAAGTTTCGACATAATAATGTTACTGTGTCCTATAACGCTATAAAGAGACCTCCATGCGTTAAGCAACTCAAACCTGGTTTCCTGCACGGCAAACCAGTAAAAAATGTACCTGTCGTTCGTGATCATGTTACCTGCCCTCACGTCACCTATTGTAGGCAGAACGTTGTGGTTAAATCTGTGCCATACAACATGATATAATGCAGCAGTACTCATTTCCACTTCAGCGTTAGTCTGGAAATATGTATCATATGTTAGCCGGTCTTCAGGAGGCCTGTCAAGAAAGTCTTTGGAACATTCTGCTACCAGAAAAAGGACAGGAATAAGAATTATCGGTATGTATATTTTTGCTTTCATGATTTTCATTTTTGTATTGTTTAAAAATCAACAATAAGGTTAAAGGTGTATGATCTCGTTGACGGGTAGCGGTTGTTATCATAACCGGGTATTGTTCCCTGTCTTTCATCTTCTCCGTCTGCATCCAGCATAAACATTCCTACTTCAGGATCGTACCCTTTGTACCTGGTAAATGTGTAAAGATTCTGTATGCCTGCTGATAACCTCAGATTCTTTACAGGCAACTTTGACATAAGTTTATTGGGAATGGAATACGAGAGTTGTATATTTTTTATGCGCAGGTATGAACCATCTTCAATCCACATATCTGAAGATCTGTAGTTGGCATTAGGATCATGGCCGGCGTGGATCCTGGGTACATCAGTGCCGGGATTTTCCACATAGGGCGCACCGTTTTCATCATATAAAACCCTTGCATAATTTTTGACAGAAGACAGATATCCCCATCCGTACCCGGGGCCGCCGCCAAAAACCTTTCCATTCTTATAACGCCCCCAGTTAAACAGATCATTGCCGTACACGCAATTTATGGCAATGTAAAGTTCCAGGTTCTTATAGCGGAAAGTATTGTTAAGTCCGAAAATGAACTTTGGCCAGGGATTACCAAAAAATCCACGGTCGTCAGCATCAAGAAGAGTATCACCATTAAGATTTTTAAATCTTATATCTCCCGGCCATGAACCTACATCCTCGTCAATTATTTCATTGGCGTTTTGCCAGGGGTGGGCTAATATATCAAGTGTGTCAGTGAATAAGCCATCCCACGAATAAACGTAATATTGCCACAGGGGCTCACCAACAACGGAGCGTGCTACCAGTCCGATGTCTCCGCGTGTTCTGTCAACATAATTCGTCTCCCCGTAAAGCTTTGTAAGCTTATTCCTGTCGATTGAAACTGTTATCCCTGTTTTCCAGAAGAATGGCCTTTCCATATTTACAGTGTTCAGAGTAAATCCGATCCCCCGGTTTTCCATGGCACCTACGTTCATCCATGGGGGTTTAATGGATGCCGAGAAATCCTCTACGCTGGTAGATAAATAATAGGGATATGAAACCTGCATCATAAGGTTATCCGTATTTTTCAGGTATGCATCAACTATGAACTCTACGCGGTTTCCAAACATATTGATATCTAATCCCAGGTTTGTAGTATGTGTTTCCTCCCACTGAAAATCAGGATTCGACAGATTATATGTCAGGAATCCCGTACCCCATATTGTAGGATATGAGCTTAACGTGGAATAATAGGTGGGCCCGCCGCTGTTCTGGTTGCCGGTAATACCATACTCGAACCTGAGTTTGAAATTATCGATCCATGTAAGGTTTTCCATGAAAGATTCTTCTGAAATTTTCCATGCCACGGATGCTGCCGGGAAATAACCCCACCTGTTGTTTTCCCCGAAATTTGGCGAACCATCGGCTCTGAATGTAGCCTGGAGAATGTATCTGTCATTGTACATATAGTTCAGGCGGCCGAAGTACGATTCCATAGCCCAGCTGCCTTTTCCGCTATTTGCTGCAGAAGTTGTGGCATCACCGGCACTAAGTTCCCTTATGGTATTTGAAAGAAAGCCCTGCCTTGAGCCGTCAACGTTTTCCCATTTGCTTTCCTGGGCCTCGTGACTTACCATTGCTTTTATATCGTGTTTGCCAAGTTTGGTACCATACTCCAGTAATGCCAGAAAATTCCATCCTGTATTGTTATTTGTTTTTCTTTCCGACATGTTTGTCTCTTTAACAAACCCGTCGAACCGGTAAGAAGGATCATATTTGTAGCGGTTGGTAAATTCAAAGTTTCCATTCAGTGCGGTGCGGAACTTTAATCCTTTTAAAGGAGTAATATCCGCATATAAGCCCCCCATGCTGAATATCTTTCTCTCTGTGTCATCTGTTATTTTAGCAAGTGCCACCGGGTTAGTGTTCATGTATTGTGTTTCATGGGGTCCTCCCCATGAGCCGTCGGGGTTTTGAACAACTACATCGGGTGCCTGCTGAAGCGCAAGGTTCAGTATATCATTTTCTGAAATTGTCCTTTTCTGCTTTGTCTGGCTCAGCATGATATTTGAGCCTATCTTAAGCCAGTCGCGTGTCTGATTATCGATATTAAGACGTATTGAATAACGGTCGAAGCCTGATTCTATGATTACACCATCCTGTTTGAAATATTCGCCTGAAAGGTAGAAGTTAGTTTTTTCATTGCCACCATTAACAGAAAGCTGGTGTTTAAAAAGGGGAGCCCTGTTAAACAGTTCACCCTGCCAGTTTGTACCTTCGCCAAGCACCGAAGGGTCCTGAAATTCGGGTATCTCGCCCAGTGCACCGGTAATGCTGTTATAGGTGTTTACATATTCGGCATATTCGCGCAGGTTCAAAACAGGTATAAAATCAGGTTCATCCTGGATGGCATAAGTACCATTATAACTTATCTTCGTTTCACCTGACTTACCTCTCTTTGTTGTGATCACAATTACACCATTTCCTGCCCGTGAACCGTATATAGCTGTAGCTGTCGGCCCCTGCAGAATCTGCATCGACTCAATATCATTAGGATTGATACTTGAGAGCGTATTGGTTGCCCTGCCTGTTTTGCCCATAATCTGTACACCATCAACAACATACATGGGCTCTGTGGATCCTGATATGGAATTTATTCCACGGATGTTTACGGAAATTCCTCCTCCCGGTTCACCGCTGTTCTGCGTAACATAAACCCCTGCAGCCCTTCCCTGAAGTACCTGTTCAACTGTTGTTGCACGGGAGTTCATGATTTCTTCAGAACTTACCGATACCTGGGCGCTACTGAGATCACTGCGCTTCATTGAACCGTATCCTATCACAACAACTTCGTCAAGCCTCGTTATGTCTTCTTTTAGTGATATATCAAGCTGTGTTTTACTGCCAACTTCAATTTCCTGCGTAATATGACCTATAAAGGAGATGACAAGGATATCTTCCGGATTTACAGCTATTGAAAAATTACCGGCGATGTCTGTTACCGTCCCGGTAGTGGTACCTTTAATAATGATATTAGCTCCGGGTACAGGTTCGCCGTTTTCGGCAGATATGATCCTTCCGCTTAATAAGTGACCGGAGGGTTGTACTGCCTGAGCATATGAACATAAGAGGTTCAGCGAAAATGCAGCAAACATAATTGCGGTGAATTTAAGAATGCTGAATACTGATCTGAGAACATGGTGGTTTAAAGACCAGACAGTTTTTTTATGCTTTTTTCTCATGATATTATTAGGTATTTGGTTTTAATGTTTTCTTAAAATCATATTACCTGCATATCAGGCAGGTATGTTAATCTGACATTTTTATTTTAATAGATTGCTCTTCTCCGTTGTAATAGGCCATTTGAGCATATGAAGCATTCATGTTCCAGCCTGTGTGTTTATCCTTACTGACCAGTACAATACGAATTGTTCTTTCCTCTGCCATTCCGGGGAATGATCCCTTTCTTTTTCCAATGTTCACAGTACAGGTTTTATCATTATATGAGAAGGGAATAATTGAATATTTTCCTTTCTCGTAGTTATAGTTTATATTTTCATCTTCATAAAGTTCAAAGTACCCGTCTTTTCCTTCATATATATATAAGGTCAAAGGATTTGCAGGTTTTTCATCGGTATATTGAATCTCGGGCCCAAATGGAATAATAGCACCTTCCCTTGCAAATACCGGTATCCTTTCCAGGGGAGCCTCTGCATTGATTTTCTGTCCGCCCTCATAGTATTTTCCGGAGTACAGGTTATACCACCCTGATGATGAGGGCAGATATACATTCCTGTTTTTAGCATTATATTTATATACAGGACATATAAGCAAGGCGGGCCCGAACATGTATTGATCGCCGATATTACAGACAACAGTGTCATCAGCGAAATCCATTACCAGGGCACGCATTATTGTATAATCATTAAAATAAGTTTTACCGGCAAGGGAGTATATGTAAGGCATAAGTCGGTACCTTAATTTATCATAATATACCATTGATCTGTACTCAACAGAATTTTCAGGTGCAACATTAAATATTTCCCTGTATGGAAGCTGACCATGTATTCTGAACAGGGGACAGAAAGCACCGAACTGAAACCAGCGAGTCATCAGCTCCCTCCATTCTTTAAGATCATCACCTGTTGCCTGTTCATACCGCTTTTCAACTGAAAATCCTCCGATATCAGTGGTCCAGTAAGGTATACCTGATAGTGAAAAGTTTAATCCTGCGGAAATCTGATCTTCAAGATCACTCCATCTTGATGCAACATCACCGCTCCAGGTGGCGGCGGCATAACGCTGCTGGCCTGCAAAGGCCGATCTTGTAAGTATGAATATCCTCTTATCCGGATCAGCTTCTTTCAGTCCCTCATATACCCCTTTGGTATTCATTAATGAATAAGCATTAAAATATTGAGCACCTGGTCCCAGTGCTGTTGGAGTCATTAATTTTTTTCTTTCTTCAATAGAGTTATTACCTTCCAAATCAGGCTCCGTTGCATCAAGCCACCATGCGTCAATTCCTATACTGTTAAGCCCGGAATTTATTTGTTCCCAGAATAATTTTCTGGCATCGCTATTAAAAGCATCGTAGAAAGTTGATACATAGCCAATCCAGTCTTTGCAGTTTTTTTCCAGGTTTCTTTGATAGAGATATCCGTTATTCTGCATCTCTTCAAAGTTCCTGATGCCCCTGTAAAATTTTGGCCATACCGATACCATTATCCTGGTATGAAGATCCCTGTGTAACTCTTCTACCATTCCACCTGGATCCGGAAACCTTGCTGAGTCGAATTCATGTGAGCCCCATTTATCTTCTTCCCAGTATTGCCAATCCAGAACAATATTATCCAGAGGAATTTTTCTTGTCCTGTATTCTTTCACAACATCCAGTAATTCCTGCTGTGTTTTATATCTTTCCCTGCTTTGCCAGAGTCCCATGGCCCATTTTGGCATCACCGGCGTTTTGCCTGTTATCAGGCGGTAACCTCTCACCACTTCATCGGCATCAGAGCCGTATATGAAATAGTAATCGATCCGGGATCCGACTTCAGAAGACAGGGTGAGCCTGTTTTGTTCCTCGTCACTTAACGGATCAAGGTGTTTTAAGGCGATATACCCTTCATTGTTAATCCATTCCAGTTTTATTGAGTGTTTTTCACCTTTGTTAATATTTATTATATACTTGTTATACCACGGATTCCATCCCTGTCTCCACTCATCACAGATCAGTTCACCATCAATCCATAATTTATAATACTCGGAAGCATACAGGAGAAGTTTATGCCGGCCTTCAATATCCGAAGTAAATGAGCCTTCCCATATTACTTTTGAGCTGAGTACCGGAATACCCTCAGGCCAGTTCACCCTCGACTGCAAATATTCATAGTCTATGGTATTTTCCAGGCGGCTTGTTTTAAACTCGTCATTTGAGTAATATTCAGCTGTCAGTCCCCCCGGTTCACCGGTTTTTGAGAAAAGTTCAAGGGAGGATAACGGCTGATATTCGCGGGGATCACCAAAACGGGTTATTGAATAGTTGTCCCATAAAATCCCGTAATTTTTGCTCGAATACAGAAATGGTACAACAGCTACAATATTATGCTGTATCAGTTCAACATCCCGGCCTTTATAATTCATCTGCCCGTTCTGATGCTGTCCCAGGCCATAAAAAGCCTCATCTTCAGGAGATTCGAATACCTGTTGTATATTATAAAATTTTTTACCGTCAATTGTAACAGGTACGAATTTCTTGCCTCCTCCCTGCTGTTCACTGAGTATAACACTGCCTGTACTGTCACTGAATATTATTTCACCTGTTAATAACGATATATTGGCGCTGATGGATGATGTTTTTAAGACTAATTCATTTTTATTTTGTTCCAGGTTCCATTTAACGGGATGATTTCTTCTGTTTGCAGTTATAAGACTTTTAAAAGCGGGAAACGAATCTGACGGAACAGCTGTTACATGTATTATATTGTCGGCAATAACATGGAGTTTTAATTGTTTTGTATCTTGTTTTCCTTTTCTTTTTAATTGTATTACAACATTATCATCGTACTTTTTATAATTATGTACATGACAAGAAGCCAGAAGCAGTAGAATAACAACATACAGAATATTACTTTTCATTGGTAAATGATTTTAAAGAAGATAATATGCTGCCCGGGTATTATCTTCTAAATTTAATTTGTGTCAGCAGGTGTATTCCAGGTTCTAAAAGTAGGGGATGTGAAAGAATTTAAGAGGACTGAATGTTTTCAACTAGGGGTTCAAATGTTAACAGAAAAATAAATTCTGCTAATTGCTTTTATTCTCAGAATATAATGAAGGCAGTGTTTTATACTCAGCTTTAAAGTGTTTTGCGAAGTATTTAGGGTTATTAAAACCGACAGTGTAGGCAATTTCCGAAACAGATAACTGGCTTTTCTTAAGCAGCTGAGCAGCTCTTTTCAAACGTATTAATCGTATAAACTCAATGGGGGTTTTTCCTGTGAGGTAAGATAATTTTTTATATAAATGGACACGGCTCATTGCCATCTCGCGGCTAAACTGTCTTACGGAGAAATCGGGCTCAGAAATATTCTTTTCAACAACATCAAGAGCTTTTCGTATTAACTTTTCATCTAATGATGTAATGCTGATATCCCCCGGCTGGATTTTTATTTGTTTGAGGTAATCTTCCCTAAGAGCTTTTCTGAGAGAAATAAGGTTGCTTATCCTCGATTGCAGTATTTCAAATGAGAACGGTTTTGTAATATAATCATCAGCTCCTGATTCAAAGCCCTCTATCTTTTGTTTTTCTGTTGCCCTTGCAGTAAGGAGGATAACAGGAATATGAGATGTTTTCTGATGACTTTTAACTTTGCGGCATAATTCTATGCCATCTCCTTCTGACATTATGATATCGCTGACAATAAGATCAGGGACAGAGTGAACAGCTTTTTTCCAGCCTTCTTTTCCATTGGCCGCTTCAATAATATTATAATGCTGTAAAAGATTGTCTTTAAGGTAAAAACGGAAATCCTCATTGTCTTCAACAAGCAGTATCAAAGGCTTCTTATGATCTATCCTGTTTCTTTTAAGGCGGCTTGTTATATTATGTTGTTCTGAACCGGCATGCGACTTAGCTGACATATCAACAGATGTTTGCTCTGCAATATATTCATCAGCACTTCTCACAGGCAGCAATACAGCAAAACTGCTGCCTTTGTCAGGCTGGCTGTTTATAGAAATCTCACCCCCGTGAAGTTTTACAAATTCTTTGGTTAATGCAAGTCCTACGCCACTACCTCTGTTGATAACGGAACCCGGAACAATATCCTGAAAGAAACGTTCGAATATTTTCTCATGCTTATCGGAAGGTATCCCTATACCTGTGTCGGTTACAGTTATTTCGAACCATCCGGGCCTGCTAGTCGTATTTTTCTTTTCATCGGCAGGATTTGCACTTATGGTTATGCTACCGTGCTCGTGAGTGAATTTAAAGGCATTTGAAAGAAGGTTATATAAGATCTTTTCGAGCTTATCCTGATCAAATATCATATTTAAATTATCAATGCCTGCCTGTATTTTAAAATCGATCTTTTTCTTATCTGCAAGATCTGAAAATGATTCGGACACTTCCTTTATAATACTTATAATATCACCTTCAGTGGGATTATACCTGAACTCTTCCACTTCCATTTTTCTGAAATCAAGCAACTGGTTGGCAAGGTTTAGTAATCTTTTTGCATTCCTGGAGATCATTAAAAACTGATGTTTCTGATCAGGGTCCCTGGTGTTACCTAATACTTTATTAACAGGATCAATAATAAGTGACAGGGGTGTTCTGAATTCATGGCTGATATTTGTAAAGAACTTGATTTTCATCATGTCCATATCATGCATATGTTTGGCTTCCTGCCTTTCCTGCTTTATCCTGTTGTTCATTCTTTCCCTTCTTACGATTAACATCCGGGAAAACAATAGTATGCTTATAATAAGAATAATATATATTAAAAATGCAATCCGGGTTTTCCAGAAAGGGGGCAGAATTGTAATACTAAGACTTATACCATCTTCATTCCATATACCGTCATTATTACTTGCCTTAACTTTAAAGATATATTCTCCGGGATCCATGTTCGTGAATGTTGCTTTTCTCTGTGTGCCATCTGTTGTCAGCCAGTCAGTGTTAAAACCCTCAAGTATATATGCGTACTTATTTTTTACGGGATGAAAGTAACTTAATGCGGCAAATTCAATAGAGAATACATTTTCACTGTATTTTAAGATAATCTTCTTTGTGCGTGTTATTGATTGTTTAAGAATTACCCTGGCATTTAGCTTTTCACCGGCATTAATACTTTTATTGAAAATTTGAAAATCGGTAAAAGCAAGTTCAGGTATAACAAGATTCTCCTTTATTTCACCGGGCTGAAAAATGTTAAATCCGTTCGGGCCCCCGAATATTAATTCTCCCCGGCTTGTCTTGCAGGCTGCGTTCTCATTGAACTCTTTTCCCTGGAGTCCGTCTGATTCATCATAGTTCTTAAAACTGAATATGTACGATCCGTCTTGCCGGTCTTTTCTTATCAATAAATTAGAAAGGCCGTTAGGTGTGCTGATCCACAGATTGCCATTACTGTCCTCCAGAATTGTATTAATCGTGTTATCAGGCAACCCGTCCTGCATCATAAAAACCTTAAAGGTTTTATCGGCTTTATTAAATAAATTCAATCCTTCACGTGTGCCTACCCATATAAGGCCGCGGCTATCCTCAATAATAGTAATAGTATTATTATTACTTAAGCTTAAAGGATTAGTTATATCATTGTTATAATGAATAAAACTGTTGAGCTGCCTGTCATAGAAATCTATTCCGTGTGCATGCCCAATCCACAGATTACTGTTATTATCCTCAATAATTGAAGTAATGTAATCAGAATGAACAGAATTGGCATCCCCGGCCCTGAAATGATGAAATTTATTTGTCTTACGGTTCATTAGATCCAGTCCCTTGCCTAATGTGCCTATCCAGAGATTCTCTTCCGAGTCCTCAAATATTTCCCAAACACGATCATCTGAAAGGCTTCCGGGATCAGAAGGATCATTGCGGTAATGAATAAATTTTTTACCGTCAAAACAATTCAAGCCACCGTAGTAAGTTCCAATCCATAATTTTTGTGTACGGTCAATAAATAAACTGACAATTATATCATTACTAAGACTGTTAGGATCATCCGGATTATGTGTATATTTTCCTAACCTGTTCTTACTTCGGTCATAGAACATTAATCCTCCTCCGTTTGTGCCGATCCAAAGATTACCGTTAATATCCTCAGCAAAACAGTTAACATCATCATAAAACAAATTATCAGGATCAATTACCTGATTCCTGAACAGGTTGAATTTAATCATATCTTCATGGTAGTAATTGACGCCTTTTTTGAAAGTACCAATCCAGATAATACCGGCGTTATCCTTATATAATGAACATATACTGTTCTGACTCAGACTTTTATCGTACTCTTTGTCGTTTGAAAGATATTTGATTGTGAAAGTGCCTTTATCCAGTACGTTGATACCTCCGTGATCAGTACCTATCCATATTAATCCGTTAATATCCTGCACAACACCTTTCACAACATCAGTATTTAACTTAATACCCGATGATTTTGTATTTATATGCTTAAAAGACCGGCGTGACGCATCAAAATAAAATATACCCCGGGCATAGTTGGATACGTAAATCCAGATATCTCCTTCTGAATCAACATAAATACCGTATTCAAGGTACTCACCATCATAGTTTTTGTATAAGTAATTATTTCTGTAAATAATTTTGCTACTTCTGTGATCCATCTTTTCAAGTATACCATTATGATGTATAATCCAGAGATCATTATCAGGATCCTCGTAAATATCTGATATGAAATTTGTGAAAACAGAAGCACTGTCATCAGGGTTATGATTGAAATTGAAAGTAGCATTGTCTTTCCTGCTGTATTTGTGAAGGCCGGACACCGAGCCTATATACCAGTAGTTGCCGGGATTGTCTTTGTATATCTTATTTATCGACTCATCATTTATATTTAATGCGTTAAGAAAGGATGATGTGTCATGATGAAAAGTTTCGTCAAGGGGATCATAAATGTTCAATCCGTTGTTAGTGTTAACCCATAACCTTCCGCGATGATCCTCGAAAACGCTGGTGATGAAATTGTCACTTATTGATGTTGAATCAGGAAGATCATGTCTGAATATTTTAAAATTGTACCCGTCAAACCTGTTAAGCCCTGACTTTGTTCCAAACCACATGAAGCCAATACTGTCTTTCAGAATACAATTTACCTGGTTATTTGATAGTCCGTCGTTAATATTCAGGTGAGAAAATTTGAAATGATCCGGCTGGGATATGAGCATAAATCCTGAAACTGCCCATAAGAGAATTATAAGAAAACTCTTTTGATTAGCCATGATAATCTTACTTAGTATGTATCTGACAGTCATAAATATACATTAATGCTACCTGATAAAATACTTTTACCGCTTTGTAATATGATTGAATAATTGACGAAGTTATGAAAAATATATGAATAAGAGGGACAGCTCCCTTTCACGGGGAGTTATCCCTCTCCATGTTAAAGGTAAACATTGATCCCACTTCCGTCAAGGAGGTTATAAGGAGCATCAAGGCAGGACAGGCACAAATCATTATTGTTTATTTTCTTTATCCGTGATTTCATAACACTTTCTTTGCAGGAGCTGCATATAACACTATCATGTATTGGTGCATAATCGGGGATTTTAACCATGGTTTCTGTTATGGTAAAAAGCTTGTTGAAAGGGATATTCAATGTGTCGAAGGCACAGCTTAATGCTGCTTTTTTATAAAGTGATTTAAGATTTTTATCATGGTTTTGTTTCACGACAACTTTACTGTAATATTTATCGAAATCAGGATTTATTTTCAGGATAGTATCCCTTGACTGCGGTAATGAACAAATTCTGATTCCTTTGCCATGCCTGCTGGCAAGGGTAAATGCCGTTTTGCCCAGATCCTTGAATATTAATGCGTTATTACCAAATGTGCATCCGGTGACATACTGAACGCCATCTGAAAAACAGTTGTTGGTTTCAGTTATTGCCACAATATCCTCCATCCCGTCTGAGAATGTTTTCATTTCTTTTACGGCTCCTGAAGCGGCAATAACACCCATAGCGAGTCCCGGGCATATATGCCTGTGTATCTGGCCGGCATTAATAAGTAATTGTTCAAGGTTGCCTGATAATACATATTTTATAATATCACATCCGGGATCTGCTTTAAGCCTCCCCTTATTAATTTCACTGTTTATTTCATTATCACTGAATATCGAGTTATCACAGGGCTTAATGTCAATGACAGGTGTATTGTTAATTGCATCCAGTCCTTCGACAATAAGTTTATTCCTTATACATTTTATCAGTTTTACAGTTGTTATTCCTATTGAGTTCGGCCTGTCAGGACTGCGTGAGGCAAAGACGCCCCGTTCGGCACCCGTATGTATTTTAAGTGTCATTCTGTAATTCTGCGATTTATGAAAATAGAAGACGACATCAAGGTATTCACAATCACCGATATTTAAGAGTGCTTCCGTGTATTTATCGTCGATAATTATTGTACTCTGATTTTTCTTTATTTCCCGGTGATCAGCAGGCTCATTAAATTTATTCTCAACAATACCTACAGGTTTCAATTGATAATTCTCCATGCTCAGAACTTGTTATTATTATAAATTGTTGTTTTACAAACCTTCAGGAACGATATAAAGACCTTCATTTTCACTTATAATACGGACCCTGATAT
Source organism: uncultured Bacteroidales bacterium (assembly GCA_964495025.1). Classification (GTDB taxonomy): domain Bacteria; phylum Bacteroidota; class Bacteroidia; order Bacteroidales; family UBA10428. Next base: position 16,618 of record CAZBUF010000557.1, read on the forward strand.
CGTAAAGCTTTTCAATATTTTCCGGTGTTATGGTTTCCCTGCCTCCGCAGGCAAATATTCTTCCTTCCTTAAGCATTATAATATTGCCGGCATAGCGTATGGCCATGTTAATATCATGCAGGGCAATAACGACTGTTATTCCCTTGGCAGATAATGTTTTCAGCAGTTCCATAACTTCGATCTGGTGTTTTATATCGAGGTTGGCAGTGGGTTCGTCAAGAAATAAAATATCGGGTTCCTGGGCCAGGGCTCTTGCTATAAGGACAGCTTGCTGTTGTCCGCCGCTGAGCTTGTTCATCTCCCTCATTGCAATATCCTGCAAATGCAGGGCGCTGAGAATGTCGGCAGTGACATCAAGATCATGCACCGAAGGCTTCCAGTTTATATAGGGCTTACGTCCCAGAAGCACAACGTCGAACACACGAAGTGATGATTTTCTGCCTTCGTTCTGCGGCACATAGGCTATTTCTTTTGCGAGCTCACCCGGCGCGAATGAGTGAATGATCCTTTCATCGATCAGCACCGTGCCTTTACGCACTTTGAGTATTCCATTCATGCATTTTATAAGGGTACTCTTTCCTGAACCGTTAGGTCCGACAAGAGCAACAAAGTCCCCTTTGGCAATCCGGCTGTTTATATTCTGTAAAGCCGGTGTGCCGTTGTAGCTGAAGACAATATCATGAATGGTTATTTTCATGCTTTTATTATTATAAGCTCCTTTTTCATTTAAAGATACTGTAATTTATATTACTACCAGTAACCTTTACCCATCCCTTTTATAAGCAGAAATAAAAATAAGGGGGCACCTATAAACGATGTAACGATACCTACCGGCAGGATAACCGGAGATATAACAGTTCTGGCCAGTGTGTCGGACAGAAGCAAAAACATTCCCCCGAAAATAGCTGATGCAGGAATCAGGAATTGTTCGTCACCCCCGATAATACGGCGTACGATATGAGGAACAACCAGTCCGACAAATGCGATAATACCAAAAAAGGCCACTACAACCGCAGTTGCCAGTGCCGCAACAATCATACCTGACAAACGTACGGCTGTTATATTCACTCCCAGGCTTTTTGCATGCTCGTCGCCTGATTGTAAAGACTTGTAGTTCCAGCTTTGCCGGATAAAAAACAATATAACCGGAATCAGAGTAATTGCCAGTATAAGCGAATTCTTCCATGTTGCCCTTCCCAAATCACCGAAGGTCCAGAATACAATTGAAGCAAGCTGGACACTGTCAGCAAAATACTGCATGGCTGAAATTCCTGCGCCAAACAGGGAAGAAATGATGATACCGGAAAGAATTATTATCTCGGGAGTCGCCCCCCTGTATTTTGACAATAGCAGGATAACGGCCACACTGGCCAGGCTCCATATAAATGCTGAAGTTGTAACAAGGTACGGATTATTTACTGCTGCGACATCATTTGACCCGCTGTAGCTGCTTCCCGCCCCAAGCACGACGATGGCAAATGCCGCACCAAAAGCCGATGACCCTGATATGCCAAGAGTGAAGGGTGAAGCCAGGGGGTTCCTCAATATACTCTGAATGACAGCCCCTGACATAGACAACGCTATTCCACCCAGGCAGGCGCCGATAATGCGGGGCATCCTTATACTTAATACAACCCGGGATGTAAATTCAGTACCTTTGCCGAGCAGAAGGCTGTAAAGATCCTTAAGGCCTATACCGGCGGAGCCTGAAATAAGAGCAGCCTGTATCACTATTAAAAGAATAACCGAAACAGAAATGATAAAAAATATCCTTCTTTTTACATACTTCCTGTATTGTGCGACAATCTTATCCGGCATCAGAAATCGTTTTTACTCATTGTCCTGAAAATATATGAATCAGCTGTCATCTCACCGTATAGCTCTTTACCAAGAAACATTTCTGATATCTCATTGGTCTTTTGCTCAACGTCAACATCGGCAAAGCTTCCGGGGTACAACATTTTGCCTGCATACCAGGCATTGGCCAGAACCAGCTCATAGTTCACAGCATAGTTGTTGTAGGGCATAAGAACATAAATCTTATCATTCATGACAGCATCCAGTGCATTATATAATACTGTGTTTTTTGCAAGGTCTTCTTTTACAAGGCTTAAACCCGATTGATCAATGAACAGAACATCGGGATTCCATTTCATTAACTGTTCCTTGTCAATATAAGTACCCTTTACATGCGATACTAACCTTTTGTCAATATCTGAAGCCACATTCACAGCATTTATAAATATAAAAGGGGGATAATACGGCTGTGTTGAAATTATACCATATGTTCCGCTGTAAGGAACACCTCCTATATAGACTGATGGCTTGTCTTTCTTCGCAATGGCTGCGGTCCGCCTGTTCAGGTCGTCAACAGAACTTCTGATATATGTGATAAGCGAATCCGCCCTGCCTTCCTTATGAAGTATTTTACCTATAAGCTGAAGAGAGGCGAAAAGGATATCCCTGTGAGTGCCGAATTCGGGACATTCGAGTGCCACCACGGGAATACCTGTTTTTTTCTGAAGATCATCGGCATCACCGGTAGTGGTGTAGGTAATAAATATAACATCCGGTTGCGATTTTAAGATCAATTCGGCATCTCCGCCCATTATTGGTCCTAATGACGGCAAATCATACAATTCAGGATGTGCCGTAAGATAAGGCCTGCTACCTCTCCTTTCGGCTTCTTCAATGCCGGCAACCATATCCGAAGCATCCATATATATCAGTAAACGCAAAGCCCCTGCCCGCAATCCTGCGATCTTTTTTACCGCTGAAGGAACATACACCTCTCTGCCAAGCATATCTTTTACAGCGGCCATCCCCGCCTGATCCGAGGGGGCCCGGCCGGTGCAGCCTGTTATGAATATAACCGGCATGAACAATATAAGTGTCCTTATTTTATATATCTGCAGCATATTAAAGTTTGATGGCCACCCTGCCTGTGATAACCCTGCCCGGAGAAATATAATCTGTTGTTTCCATATGTTCGTTGTCAAAGATGTCCTGGACGTCAAGTGAGATTATAAATTTGTCCGCTATTTGCTTTGACAGGCGTAAATCAAATGTAAAATAAGAATCCAGCTTTTGCGTATTCGCATCATCGCCATATTGTTCTCCTTTATATAATCCCCTGATACTGGCATTAACAATTTTATTTTTTAAGAATACCGAAGCGGAAGCAGTGTGTTTAGGTACATATTTCAGATATTTCTTTTCCAGGTCCGGCCTTTCTGTAAAAGCATCGATCTTTGAGTCGCAGTAAGCATAATTGGCCATAATATCCAGGACATCGGACAGCTCATACGAAACTTCGAATTCTGCTCCCATGATATTTACGCCGGTAACGTTTTCCCTGATATAGATGGCCCGCCCGAAAATACTGTCACCTGTTGAAACATAGTACAGGAAGTCTTTGCCGGTGGAGTAATAGGCTGAAGTCGATATCTTCAGTCTGCTGACAGGAAAAATATCAAATCCTGCCTCAAAATTATTCATTGTTTCGGGGCCCAGCTCAGGATTGGCATATTTTGGGCCTACCCACATCCAGCCTGTACGTGTAAGGTCATCAAGAATGGATGCCCTGAAACCATGTGAGTACGACAGGTAGGCGCTTAGTTCCTTAATGAAGTTAAACCTCATGCCCAGCCTTGGAGACAGTTCGGTCCATGTATGATCCCTGAGCTCAGGTGTGGTGTTCCACGGATCTGTGGTGTAGTAATCTCCTCCGGTGAATTTTACCTGGTCGAGACGCAGGCCGGCAATAATCCTTATCCTGTTGTCAAGCAAAACATGCTCATCCTGGATAAAGCCTGCTATGGTTTGAATTTTACCCTCGTTATATACCGTATCATATGGTGCCGTCTGGTAATAATCACCACCTTCAATGCTGCCCTGTTTGAATTCGAAACCACCGGTTACCGTATTATTTTCTGTCAGCTCACCGTTTATGCTGAACAGTGTTCCCAAATCCTCTCTTAACGAGTTCACATCATAACGCGAGTAATTTCCGCCCCTCATATTTTCATTTATATCATAATAATGCTCGAGCTGGTAATAGGTATTGAGTTCGTAATGCAGATTTTCGTTGCCGCCATTCAGGTTCCCTCGAATAAGGTCGGTGTTAAAATTTCTGTAGCAGCCTTCAGGGGCATAAATCCGGTAACCCTCGCCTCTTTTATCTCTGAAAGCATCATATTGCAGCTCCCACTTAAACCATCCCGACTCGTCATACCCTGCCCTGGCGGATATGCCGATCTCTTCCAGCGAGCGTGAAATATCATAAGGAGTGCGGTTTTCCTTCAGTACATTGTTGTATCCGTCGCTTTTCAGATAATACTGTGAAACGGAACCGTAGTAGCCTTTATCAGTGAGTATCCTCACATTCAAATCCTGCCTTATTGTACTGAATGTGCCGAAACTTACGGCACCAAAAATTTCCTGTGGCTTCACCGGCTTCCTGGTAATAATATTTATAACCCCTCCCATGGCATTATTCCCGTATAATGAGGAGCCGGGGCCCTTGAAGATTTCGATCTGCTTTACATCATACTGGTTTATTCGGTTCCAGTTTACACCGCCCTCATCGGAAGTATTTATGGGAACGCCGTTTAATAATACAAGGGTCCTGGATTGTTCATCACCTGATAATCCTCGCAGGGTGATCATCGGACGCTGACTGTATATCCCTGTTGTCCGGTTTACATTTATTCCGGGAGTATATCTCAGTATGTCATCAACCTGCTGGGCAGGTGTCGATTCAATCGCATCCATCCTGATAAGCGAAATTCTGCCCGGCACTTCCCTTATATTACGAAAGGTTTTTGTTGCTGTTACTACCACTTCTTCAAGCTCAATAGTGTCATTCAGAGTTTCCTGCGTGTAAACCCTTGAAAATGATAAAATTACTATTGATGCCAGTAGGGTAGTTTTCATTCTGAATAATGTTCTCATTTAATGGAATTCTATTTAGGTTTTTACTTAGTAATACTATATAATATTTCGTGTTACCATATAAATAAAAAAAATCAGTTTGCCCTGCTCATTGTCAGTTTTCCGTGCCGTATACCTTTTACAGCAATAAGCTTGTCTGACAGCCCTGTTAAAACCGAAGCTTTCCCTTTAACCGCAATTATCTCCATGCAATTATCATGGTCGAGATGGAAATGCTGTGATGAAAGTATCACCTCGTGATAATCATGCTGTATATCAGTGAGCTGATTCAGAATATCGCGTTTATGATGATCATAGACCAGTGTAACCGAACCTGCAACGATATTGTTGCACAGCCATTTTTTTTCGACAATGTTCTTGTTTATTAAATACCTTATAGCCTGTGATCTGTTTGAGAGATGATTTTCATTAATATAATCATCCAATGCATCCATTAGTTCTTTTTCAAGCGAAACGCCAAATCTGATAACTGACATAGTGTTACCTTTTAAAAATAAGTGATACTATTTGCAAATATAATTAAATAATCGGGATACTGATATAAATTTATATAAATTCCGTATTTTTATTGTGATAGACTGATACAGCCGGTAAGGAAGGGGGCTGTCCCCTCCCTTGAGACAGCCTGTCAGTAAGGAGGCTGTCCCCTCTCTGAGTAAGGGAGCAACCGCGCCTCAAAACAAAAAAAGTAAAAATGAGAAAAGTTCTTTTCCTGATAGCTTTTGTTTTTCTTTTCTTATATAGTGTTGTGTATGCTCATTCGGGGAAACCCGACTACAGGGTTATTATCGATACTGATTGTGCTTTTGACGATTTCAGGGCTATAACAATGCTTCTGGCATCATCAAAGGTTGAGGTGCTGGGCATAACCACCTCTGACGGCACACTTGATCCTGTTGAGGGACAGCAACGGATCAGATCCCTGCTGAAATGTTTTCATCACGAAGGTATACACGTGGCCGGAGGGGAAGTAGTGATAAAAACACCTCCCGCATGGAGGGGACTGAATAAATGCATACCATGGACGGGAGAGGAGGCACAGGGTACAAATATAAATAATGATTTATCAGCCAGGGATTTTATAATCAAGACGATAAGTAATGAGGTGAAACCCGTGACCGTAATTTGTCTGGGCAGCCTCACTAATATAGCAACTGCAATTCAGAAGGAAGACAGCATCATAAGAAATATTGAAAGAATAATATGGTATAACAGGGGTAATGATATTGAAAACGGCACAAATTACGGGTTTGACATATCTTCAGCCGACTTCATAATCAGATCGGGCATAAGGATTGATATGGTTTCAAATCCGCAACACGAAGGATTAAAATATGACAGTGCTTTATCAGATAGTATCGCAGGCATAAACTCAGTTTATGCAAGACAAATTTCATATGTTCATAATAGTGATGAGCTTAAAAATATATCTCATAAAGGCTATCTGAATATTTGGGATGATCTTCTGCCGGTATATTTATTGTCGCCCGGAGCATTTACCGCTGACAGTTCCGTCAAATTTCCCGGCCTCAGATTAGTGAAGCCCGCTGATGAGATTAAGATAAAAGAACAGATAATTGATATTCTTGATATTGACAGATATAGTGAGAGTAAGGTATTTGAAAGGTTCCCTGCTGATAGTTCATTGTACAGGAATGATGTTGCAGCGGTGATGAATGAAATAATTGATAAACACGGACTGCAGGAGTGGAGACTTGGAGTATTGACAAACGAGATACACGGACATCTTGGAATTTATGCAACTGTTGGTGTTAAAATGGGGCTCAGGGCAAGGGAGTATTTCAATATAGGCCTGGACGATATCAGGATCATAAGCTATGCGGGAAGGCAACCACCGGTAAGTTGCATGAATGACGGATTGCAGGTAGCTACCGGCGGTACGCTGGGGCACGGACTGATATTCCTGGCTGACGAAACTAAAGGCAAGCCAAAGGCTTATTTTTCATATAAAGACAAAACAGTAATAATAAGACTTAAGGATGAATATGTGAATATCATTAAAAATGATATTAAGCAATGTATTTCTGAGCATGGTAATTTAACCAATGAATACTGGGAATGTGTGAGAAAACTGGCAATTGAATACTGGCTGGCATGGGACAGAAATATTATGTTTGATTTGGAGTATTGACATAGGGAGGGGACAGGGGGGACAGCCCCCCCTTTTTAACAAAGTATATTATGAGTGAACAAATTTGGGTACTTTCAGTAACGGCGGCATCTGTAGGTTTTATACATACCGTTCTCGGGCCGGATCATTATCTTCCGTTCATAGTTATGTCTAAAGCAAGAAAATGGTCAATATTCAAAACGGGTTTTATTACTGTATTGTGCGGAATAGGCCATGTAGGGAGTTCGATACTCATTGGCGCGCTGGGCATTGCATTTGGCATAGGATTATCACGCGTAAAAGGATTAGAGGGCATGCGCGGTGAGATAGCCGCATGGGCTTTTATTGTCTTCGGGTTCATATATATGCTTTGGGGCATATACAGGGCAGTAAAAAATAAGCCTCATAAACACCGGCATATTCATAATGGAGTGGCACATGAGCATGAGCATGTACATGCAAATGATCATGATCACACACACAAGAGTGAGAAAGCCATAAATTTAACACCCTGGGTGCTCTTTCTTATTTTTGTACTGGGGCCGTGTGAGCCCCTGATTCCCATATTAATGTACCCTGCTGCCAGGCATAATACACTGGGGATAATTACAGTATCCCTGATATTTGCTGTTACAACCATATTAACTATGCTCATCCTGGTTCTGCTTGTCTCTTTCGGATTAAAATCCTTGCCCTTCGGAAAGCTGGAGAGATATACCCATGCCATAGCCGGCGCCACAATATTGTTAAGCGGTTGTGCAATCGTGTTCCTTGGATTGTAAAACCGGATGGGAGACAAGGGGGGGCAGCTCCCTAAAGGAGGCTGTCCCCCTCCGAAGGAGGCTGTCCCCTCTGTAAGGAGGCTGTCCCCTCTATATTTTTATGCCTACCAGCGTAATATCGTCAAGCTGTTCATATTTTCCTATCCACACAACAATATGGTTATAAAAGATCTCCTTCTGCCGTTCCATCGCAAGTTTATGATTTGACAACAGCATATTCTGGAAATTCTTAAATCTTAACGGCCTGTATTGTTCACCCCCGAACTGGTCATAATAACCGTCAGTGAACAAATATATATAATCACCTTTTTTAAGATCTATCTGCTCACTTTCAAACTCACATTTTTTGTTAAGGATATTGCCGCCGATAGAAAACCTCGTTCCTTTAATGACATTAAGATTCCCGTCAGATATATGGCATATCGGCATTTGTGAGCCTGAAAATATAAGCCTGTTATCCTTAATAATACATAATGCTATATCCATGCCATCCATAACGAGTCCTTTGTCCGTTTGTTTTATCAGTGCGCCTGTGATATATAAATTTAGTTTGAACAGTATTTCAGAAGTCTTCCGGATACCTTCCTCAAGTATTATTTTATTTAAAATCGTATTGCCGATTACTGACATAAATGCTGCTGATACCCCATGTCCCGTACAATCAACCATAGCAACGATTTTCATATCATCAATGCTTCTATACCACAAAAAATCTCCACCTACTATGTCCTTTGGCATTGATAACACAAATGAATCAGGGAAAAGGCTTTTAAAATCTTTATGAGACGGTAATAGTGACGTCTGAATGATCCTGGCATAATTAATATTTTCGTTGATTATATCACTCTTTTGTGTAATAATTACGTTTTGATCAACGAGCAATTTGGTTGTTTTTCTTGAACTTTTTAAAGATTTAATAACGAAATAGAGCAGGATTGTGATTGCAATAATTATTGCCACCGCCATAAATAAAAAGGATGTTGTTATTCTGAGTTTACTTAGCTTGCTATTCGTATCCTGTTTCAATGCCAGGTTTTCCTTTTTCTGTGTTTCATAATCATTTTTTATTTTCTCAAACTGCCTGATTTTTTCAGTTGTGAAAATGCTGTCATATATCGCATTATATTTTGTGCTGTATTCATATGCCCTGGCATAGTCTTTTTTCAGTGCATATAACTCCGACAAGGAATTATAATTTTCTTTTATCAGGTCAATGTTATTTATTTTTTTTGCTAAAGCCAGGCTTTCATTATAGTTTTTAATTGCCTGGCCGGGCTTATTATCCTTATAGTACAGATAAGCAATATTATATAAAAGTGTTGCAAGCCCGGCAGAATTTTCAAGCTCACTGAAAACCTTTTCCGCCAGTTTATAATAAGTAAGTGCCTTATCAGTATTATCAGTCTCTGAGAAAGTATTTCCGATATTTATATATGATTCGGCCATACCTTCTTTAAATTTTATTTCTTTTCTGTATTTCAAGGCTTTATTATGATACATCAACGAACTGTCAAAATAAGCACTGCTTTCATTAATGCCTTTTTCAAAATAAATCAGGCCGATATTACTAAGTGTGGCAGAAATATCCCGTTTGTCTCCTATGTGCTCTTTTAGTTCCAATGCCCGGGAATAGTAATTCAGGGCGTCATCAAACCTGCCCATATAATGATATGTTGTCCCGATATTATTAAGTGATTTGGATATCCCCAGGGTATCTTTCTGTTTTTCTCTAATTTCAAGAGCAAGGTAGCCGTATTCAATAGCTTTTTTATATTCGCACAATATATTACATGTCAGGGAAATGTTGCTGTAAGCTGATGCCAGTATCCTGTTATTTTTCAGTTTTATAACTTTGTCAATTGCTTTATTGTGAAAATATAACGCCGAGTCATACTGGTTTTTAATATAATAAAGGGAACCCATTGAATTAAAGCAATCTCCAACACCCTTATCATAGTCAATTTTAAATGATATTGATAAAGCCTTTCTGCAAAAATATATTGCCGAGTCAACATCAGTATAAGCAAACTCCCATGCCAGATCTTTATATGATTTGACAATATTACTGTCTTCTTTTGAGGTGCTGATAATTTGGTATAAACTGTCAGCTGTATTATTTCCTGACGCGTTTAAATCAGGAACGGCGATGCAATTTACTATCAAAAATAAATAATAAAAAAACCTGCAAGTTAGGACTCTTGTCATTAGTTAATTAGAATTAGGTATATTATTATCTTAAAACCGATATTTTTAAAACTTCTGACCTGCTCCCGGTGGTCAACCTTATAAAATAGAACCCGTCAGCCAGGTCATCACAGCTCACTTTAATGATGTTCCTGCCGTAGTGGTTAGAATTTAAAGGTATATGTTTTATTGTTCTGCCTGTAAGTTCAACGATCTTAATATCTGCTTTCTCATCATTCTCAAGCCAATATTCAATGCTAATATAATCATTTGCCGGATTCGGAAAAATTCTGAATATGTTATTTTTATCAAAAGGAGCATCACTGTCACCGGAAATCCCGCTGAATATGTCCGTGCATATTGTGCAGCTTGTGTTGTACGGATTAAACAGCTCAAGGCATAATACGCTGTAATACTGATTGATATTCAGGGTCACCGGACTGAGAGAAGTATTATTGATTAACGTATTATTAAGCTTCCATGCAAATTTTGAAACATCGCCTGATATTATGCCTTTTGGCTTTAATTTTTTTGCTCCGGCTGTTTTTAATTCCTCATCCTCCTCAATTAATCCTATTCCCCCGATCAATGATTTTTGTTCTGAATTAAAGTTCAGGATCCTGAATTTATGAAAATTTTTATACTCACCGGCAGCTGTCAGATGAATGACATATATTCCTGTATCCTCATATGAGTGTACAGGATTTATCTCATCCAGATAAGTACTGTCTCCAAAATCCCATGTATATTCAAGATCATCCCCCCGGGATACATTTTTGAATATAATGTTGCCTGATGAATCGGAATAGAAATAAAAATCAGCGTAAGTATCAGTACTGTCAATAAGATATACCTGCCTGCAGAATGTATTAAAATCTGATTCATCCTCACCCCATGTTGAAAGACATACGTCATAAATGCCATTTTCAGCATATTGATGAACAGGATTCTGCTCAACCGCAGTATCACCATCACCGAAATCCCAGAAGTGGTTTTCAATATTATTTCCCAGGGAAAGATCCTGGAAATAAACTGTCGTATTCTCAATATCTGAATAGCAATTGAAATTTGATTTTGTTTCTAATTGGCTGATATTAACTTCTGTCTGTTTAATGTAATTATCCATATTGCCTGATATTGAATCGTAAACAGTAAGACTAACATCGTATATTCCCGGGGTTTGATAATAATGAACGGGATTTTCCTTAACTGATACCGCGCCGTCGCCAAAATCCCATACGTACATCATGGAATGCGGAGACAGGTTTATGAAATATATACGGTTTTTATCAAAGGAATTTAGTGAATCAGTGAAGTATGCATCAACAATTATATCTTCCGGGGCTATTAAAATACTTTTTGTTTTATGGCATTGGATATTCAGGTCATCATCCAGAATTGCCAGCTCAACATCGTAATATCCCGGCGCCTCATAGGTATGGATCACATTGTTTTTAATATTTGAGTATTTCCCGTCACCAAATTCCCATAATACCTTTTTATAATCTCCCGTAGAATTATCTGTCAGCCTTATTTTATAATCATTGATTAAGGTGTACGAAAAATCTGCATAACAATCCTTGTTTACATCAAAAATTTCTACAAGCTGGCAGGTAGTATCAACAAATGGTATTGGCTCAGAGGAATCTGCAACAATAAGGCATACGGAATACAGTCCGGGTGATCCGTACTTATGGTCGGGTGATATCCCCAATGTATCATGAATAATCATGCCGTCACCAAAATTCCATACATAATCCGTTATATTTGCAGGCGCCGTATTTACAAAGTGGCAGGATGTGTCAGCATGATCCGGTTCGGGAATAAAATACGGATTACCGTGGATAATTATGCAATTGGACAGAATAATTACTACAGTGTACAATGCTCTGATTATAAATGATTTCGATGACATAATTATATTAATTAATCACATTTTGTAATTATAACATCAATATACAATAATATTCTTTTACTGCTTTATATTGATAAGGATATAATCAGGTGATATTCATCACCTAAAACCGGTGATTTATATCATCATTTTTTAGGGATAGTATCCCGGGGGTTCCGGAGTTCCGGGATACTATCCCGTGGTATTTTCAGAGGTTGCTATTCAGCCACTTATACCATTCATCCATGCCCTGTCCTGTTTTTGCCGACAGTTCAATGAACTGCAGTTCAGGATTGACCTTTAATGCATATTCTTTTGCTTTTTCCAGGCTAAAATCAACGTAGGGGAGAAGGTCAGTTTTATTAATTATACAAAGCGCGGAACTTCGGAACATATAGGGGTATTTTACGGGTTTGTCCTCACCTTCGGTAACACTCATGATCAATACCCTGTGACTCTCACCGAGATCAAATAATGCCGGGCAAACAAGATTACCCACGTTCTCGATCATAAGGATCGAATTATCGGGGATATTTAATTTCTTTACTGCGGTACTTACCATTTCAGCATCAAGATGGCACCCGCTTCCTGTATTGATCTGAATGACCGGTGCTCCTGTTGATCTGATCCGGTTTGCATCGTTCAATGTTTGCTGATCCCCTTCAATAACTGAAAAATTAATTTTCCCCGGCATCTCCTTTATTGTTTTTTCCAGGATACTTGTCTTGCCTGAGCCGGGAGAACTGACAAGGTTAATAGCTTTAATATTTTTCCCTTCGAAAAATCCACGGTTTCTTTCAGCCAGGAGGTTGTTCTTATATAAAACATCCTGTTCGACCTCAATCTTTCTGTCGTGGGTATGGGGGTGAGTATGATCGTGGCTATGCACATGCCCGTTGCTACTATGTTCATGATCATGGTTGTGAGTATGCCCGTCGATTTCATGCTCATGATCATGACTATGTCCATGTTCATTGCTTTCATGTTCGTGAGAATGTTTCCCTTTGCCAGTATCTCCGGGTTTTAAAACCGTATATTTCGTATCAGGGTTGCCGCAGCCGCAAGTGTCACACATCTTTTAAATTTTACCGGTTGATTATATTCTTCTGACTATAACCGACTGCCGTATGTCAGTCAGTACAGATTTTTTCAAGGCACAAAAATACTAAAAAGTAAGATAGCAAACAAAGATACCTGCCACGTTAATCGACGTTTATTGATTTTACCCTCAGTTCTTTTCCACGTATAATGTCAAAACCAAACGAACCGCATTGCGGGCATTGTTCAATATGGCTTTCCGGAGAGAACTCAGTGCCGCATTCGTTGCACCTTGCCTTTGACTTTATTTCATTTATTGTAATTTTCGCATTTTCAAGCAGCGTATCAATGACCGCTGATTCCAGTGCAAATTCAAGGGCTTCCACTATCACTCCGGATAGAACGCCAACGTCGATCTCAACCTCATTTATTCTTTCAGCGCCGGCATCTTTTGCTGTTCCGGAAGCGATATCAACAATATTCAGTGCAACTGAGAATTCGTGCATTTTTTAATATTTAGCTGCCAGGTACCATGTTTTACAAAAATACAATCTGACAAATCAATAACTCAAACATCGGGTCCAGAAGTAGGTGAATGAATTTTGTTCCGCACCTTCATAACCTTTCCATATATTAAAGAAAATGAACCATGATGTATTTTCCAGTTTAATTTCCTTCCTATCTGTTGTTCCCGTGAGCCTTATTGATTTTTTGCAGTCGGTTTCAATACAAAAGGGCATAGTAAATCCATCCTCCACTTCTGTCCACTTATATGAAAGGAACATATCAGAGCTATCTTTCCTGAACGAATATTCAAGCACAGGCAGGCGGGTATCATAAAGATATTTGTTAAAGAAGGCACTATAGTTGCCCTTTGTATTAAGATTAACAAATTCGATAAAATCATCAGTACTCACGATCCTGTATCTGTTACTGACACAGAAATCCTTAATAACCCTGAAGAACAGGGAATCATTATTTAATGTACATCTGAAGCAATGCAGCATCATAGCGCCTTTATTATATATGTCGCTGCCGGCAAAACTGTCTTCATTCACATTCCTGTTTTGAACCATTGGCCATACATTATAGATATTACCGGCTTTATTGTTTATCTCATAAAGATATTCTTCATTACCGAAAACATTTTCAATAAACAACATTTCCGCATAGGTCGCAAATCCTTCATGGATCCAGGCATCAGCCATGTCTCCTGCTGTTACGGAATTTCCCCACCATTCATGTGCTGACTCATGGACAATAATATAATCATATTGCCTGTTTCTGTATGGGAATTCTTTTTCATTGGAATATTCATTGCCGTATGCTATGGCAGTTTGATGCTCCATTCCTGAATACGGCGATTCTACCAGTCCATACCCGTCCCGTGCAAAAGGATATTTCCCGAACACATTAGTATAGAATTTCAGCACTCCGGAAGTTTGAGTGAAATGTTTTTTCGCTTTTTCAAGGTTATACGGCATAACATAATACTTTAAAAGCAAAGTATCATTTGCCATGATTAGAGTATCATAGAACCGGGTATACCTGCCCATATAGAAAGTAACGTTATAATTATTTATCGGATAGCTGACAAACCATTCATATCGTTTATATGATTTATCAACTTTCTCTGTATTTCGCAGGGTTCCGTTGGATATGGCATCATATCGTCCCGGAACTTCTATATTGATCTTCATTGAATCAGGTTTATCGCTCAGGTGGTCTTTAGTTGGCCACCACGAACTTGCCCCGTAATGCTCACAAGCTACACCGGCCCACCTGTTAAATTTTTTATCTCTCTTCCATACAAAACCGCCTTTCCAGGGAGGATCTTGCGCTTTTGCGGGTTTACCGTAATAAGTAATCCTGATTACATGCTTTTCACCAGGGTTTATCATCACCGGGAATTTTATAAAAACAGCGTTGTATTCACGAACAAAATCCAGCTTCCGGTCCTGCCACATGATCTCATTTATCGTATAGTTATCAAACAGATCGATCTGAATTGTCCGGCTTGGTTCCATAACTGTTAAATAAATATCATTTGTGCCGCGTATTTTTTTCCCCTGAGGGATTATTCTCACCGTTAGTTCGTAATAATAAACGTCAAAGCAGGTTCTCTCAGGCCTTAGTGCCCCTCTTAAAGTATCGGCCCTGGTGTATCGGGGCCTGTTATTGTTTTCCGGCAAAAGGGTTTCTTTCTTATAATAATATTTTTTCAGGAAGTTTAATTTATATGAAGGATCACAGTAATACCGGGCAAGCAGTTTGTTCTTTTCAAAACCAAGAATAGCTGCATCATGAAAATCATTGCAGGCATCATCGATATCACCAAGATTGATCTTTGCCAGCCCCCTGTTATAATATGCAGCTGCATGGGCGGGCTCGACTTCAATCAGCCGGTTCATATTTTTTATAACCCCATGATAGTTCTGAATTGCAAAATCATAAACTCCTTCCTGCCATATGGTATCGGTATTCTGTGCAAAAATAAAACTCACAAATACGGAGAGGATATTAACCAATAATATTTTTCGTATCATATTGTCTTTGTGTTTACAGTTTCTCAGGCAGGCTTAGTCTTTAAGATATTCATTCAGCAACGATTTGGCTGCGGTAAATGCGCTTATATTGTCCTTTGCAACCTCATCTTCATATTTTTTCAGAAGTTTCTGAATATCTCCGGAGTGGTAAAAATTATCTTTAAGATCCTGGTTAATTGTTTCATAGAACCAATATTTCGACTGGTCTCTCCTGTGCCTGTCAAAGAAGTTATTTTTTGTTGTAAGCTTTCTGTATTCCAGTATTGTATCCCATATCTCATCTATACCTTCATTTTTCCTTGATGAACATAACAATACTTTTGGTGTCCAGCCTGATTCCATAGGGGGATAGAGATGTAAAGCATTTTCATAGTCTCTTTTTGCTACTTCGGCATTCCTGATATTACTACCATCAGCTTTTGTTATTACTATTGTGTGAGCCATTTCCATAATTCCCCTTTTTATGCCTTGCAATTCGTTACCTGCTCCTGCAAGCATAAGCAGCAGGAAAAAATCTACCATAGAATGCACTGCCGTTTCTGACTGGCCCACGCCCACGGTCTCGATAAATAATACATTATATCCTGCAGCTTCACAGAGAATTATTGTCTCCCTTGTTTTTCGTGCAACTCCGCCAAGGGTGCCTGCTGATGGTGACGGGCGGATGAAAGCGTCCGGCTCGTTTGAAAGTGCCCCCATAAGGGTTTTATCACCAAGGATACTGCCTTTGGAGCGCTCACTGCTTGGATCTATTGCCAGTATTGCAAGTTTATTGCCTTTACCGGTGAGTTTTAAACCAAGAGTTTCAATGAATGTACTCTTGCCGGCGCCCGGAACGCCGGTAATACCTACTCTCATTGCATGCCCTGATTGCGGTATGCACTTTTCTATAATATCCTGCGCAATTTTATTATGTTCCGGAAGTGTACTTTCAATAAGAGTGATGGCCTGGCTTAATATTATGCGGTCTCCTTCTAATATGCCATTAACGTATTCATTAACTGATAACAGTTTTTTCTTTCTCTGTTTGAGTTTCTTTACCGAGTCTTTGCTTACAGAGGGAGGGGGGAGCATCCCATCACTCACTGACAGAGTACTTTTAAGCCTTTCCTTTTTATTCATCCTGTTGAAATTTTCGGCTAATTTAAAATGAAATATTCATAAATCAGAGAACATACGCAACCGCCTGTCAGGGTTCAATACTACCTTCAATCCATAATACTGTTTTTGGATTTTTCGGATCGTTCGTGATAACTGTTATCATCTTCTTCTGGTCGCCGACTCTGCCGGATGAGTTAAAAATTGTTTTTATCTGGGTGGAACGGCCGGGCGGAATGATTTGCTTTTTCGGTGTTACAGCCGTGCAGCCGCAGGTCGCCCATACTCTTCTTATTATAAGGTCACTCTCCCCGGTATTCTTAATGACAAAATCGTATTCTATTTTTTTACCCTGCTTGATGTTCCCGAAGTTAAATGTTTTTGATTCAATATATGATTCAGGGGCTTTTGCCAGTTCTTCAGGTGTAAGTTTGGAAAAATCTTCCCTGATAATAGCTGTAACTGTAATTATATTATTAGCCGGATTTTCGTCATTAACAAGGACGTGTAACCTGTGTATTATTCTGTCCCATTCATTAATGCTGGCCGAGTTAAATGTGATTTCAACAGTTCCTTCCTCTGCCGGCTTCAAAATCTCAGGCTTAACATTTATTTCCAGAAAGTCCGGAATACTTGTAAAACCAATTTTAATAGGCTGCTCCTTTGATCCGTTCGCAATATCTATTACCTGTTTTTTAGTCTCACCTTTTATTACATCATTAAATCCCACGTGTGGGTTTTGAAGTCTCATATCCCCTATTTTAGCCCTGTATTTGGTGTTGATATGGCTCATTTTTGAGTCAATTAACTCACCCGTTCTTCCCGTATTGACCGTTCCCTTTATTCTCAAAACAACCGTACTTTGTTCCGCATTACTTTTTATGGTAATTGACTTGTCAAAAGGCCCCGGCCTTGATCTTGGATTGTAGAGTACTGCGATTGTTCCCATCAGGCCCGGCATGACCGGTTCTTTTGTCCATTCAGGAGTAGTGCAGCCACATGATGTCTTAACATTATTTATGATAAGAGGCACATACCCGGAATTCACATAATTAAAATTATGATTAACGGGGCCGCCACTTTCTTCAATCTCCCCAAAATCATACATGTCTTCCTCAAATTCAATAATTGGCTTGTCAAATTGTGCCGATGCAGGTGATGCAAGAATAAAGGCAACGATTAGGTATGCTATTGGTATTAAGTTTTTCATCCGCTTGAAATTTTAATTAAAAATAGTTTATTTAAAAATTTGATAATCCCGGTTAATATCGTGACAACCATTCGCTACGCCAGTTCTCACATGAATTTATTTTAATCATGATTGTTTTTGTATTTATATTAAAAAAATTCATGCTCGTTTCATTTAATATATTTATACGATTTTAACAAAAATATTCTTTTTATAGTTTTAATCAAAGACAACAAAATTAGAAAAAAATAAAAGAATAAGTTAATTTTATATTGTCTTTAACAGATTATATCTAGCTGAATACAGATGATGATTAAACTGTTCAGGTTTTTATTTATTTCCGCAGTAATATTTTTTAATGTTCATACCTATGGCCAGTTTTATAACGGGCATAAGATGAACTTTGGCAAGAACCGTGTGCAATACAACGATTTTTACTGGGAATTTTACCGCTATAAGAAGTTTGATGCCTATTTTAATCAGCATGGCAGAGAGCTTGCACAGTATACAGCTGACTTTGCAATTAAAGAGATCGCCAGGATTGAGACCACATTCGACTATAATTTAGATAAACGCATAATATTTATCATCTTCAACAAATTGTCGGATTTCCGGCAGAGTAATATCGGACTGGTAACCGGGACGGACGAGTACAATATCGGAGGTGTGACGACAGTAAGCAAGAATAAAGTGTTTTTATACGTTGAAGGAGACCTTGCCGATTTTGAGAAACAAATCACCGCTGCCATTACCAGGGTATTGATCAATGAGATGTTGTACGGATTTGACCTGAAAGATAACGTGGCTAATTCAACATTGATTAATTTGCCCGAGTGGTATTTTGAAGGTTTGATTTCCTATATTTCCAATGACT
>CAZBUF010000558.1:0-10795 GCA_964495025.1 uncultured Bacteroidales bacterium
AACTAATGACTAATATGCTATAAAATTCTTTTTAATGAATAATTACATTAAAAGCAATGTATAAAGATTTATTAATTTAGATAAAGTTATAATCATGACAAAGCAAAGAAAAACAAGTAAAAAGCAGCTTCAGCAGCATCAAAAGTATTAAGAGATAAAAGAACAAGTAAGAAAAGTAAAGCAGCAGTTGGTAGTGCATTATCACAGAGAGCACCAAAGAAGAAAAGTAAAAAATAAATATTTGAATTATTTTTAAAAGAATCAAATTCGACAATATCATATAACCTTAATGTTTTATCATCTTTATAACTTTTAGCTAAAAATGTATCTTTTGATTGTACTCCAAAAATTTCATCAATTTCATTAACAAAGGCTTTATTATTTTAAAACATATTTTTTAACCAGGAAGGAAGTTCTTTTTGGGGATTAATAATGGCGAGTATATATTTGGATTATAATTATTGTGGGGATAATTGCTATGATTTTTCATTAAAAATTTCCTTTTTGGTTGGTTCTTTAACTTTATTATTAAAATTAGTAATAAAATATACCACTAAACCACCTATAATGGCAGAAATTATTCCTATTATAATCCCCTGAAATATTCTTTCTCTCCTGTTACCTCTTTGTTCTTTCTTCATTTTGTATATATATTCCTCTAGAGAAGGTATATGGTAATCAGCCTGCTTATTAAATTCTAACAGTTTTAATACCTCATCAAAATAAGAACTAAATGCATAATCAATACCAGTTTCACTATTTTTTTTTCTTTTTCTTATTTCAGCTATTTTAGCCCTTATTTCAATTAGTTTGGGTTTTATAATAGAATAATACTCAGGGAAAACTTTTGTTAATGTACTTGTAGAATATTTATCTAACTTATCTATGAGAATATTACCTAAATTAGATGCCATTATTTCAAACGCATCATACCCAGCCCTGTCTAAATGTTCCTGGGCTTCCTTTAGTTCATAATCCATATCGCTTGGATATGCTGCTGCTTTAAAAAAATGATCAAGAGAACTACGTAACTGATTAATGGGAGCTATATATAATTCATCTTTTGGATCAAAATTTTCAGCATATATAATGCATAATTTTACCCTCTCGTAAAGAGAAAATAATTCCTTTATTTTCTTAAAATATTTTTCGGAATCGATACTCATTAAATATTACGGTAACTCTGCACGGAGAAATTTATTTACTATTTCATCAACTTCTTTTTCGGTTTTAAATCTACCGGCAACTAAATTTTTATTTCCTATAATCTTTGTAATATTAAAGCGGCTTTTATCCCCATAAGGCAATTCTTTATACTCCAAAGATTCAGCTTTGTGAACGCCAAATTTTTTTTGCAGAGATTTTCTTATTATTTCTAAATAATTTTTCATAAAATTAAAATTAACTGCGAAATTAATAGAAAATTATTTATAAACAATTTTTCAATATATTTGATAAAGATATATAAAAATTTGTTATGTATTGAATATCAATGGTTTTATATTATTAACGCCTTGCTGTTAAAAACACAGCTATCATACTATTGGCGCTTATAATATTATACTTTAAAAAACAAATATTTTATTATAATTTTGATGAACGTACAATAATTTATGACGAAAATGTATTAAAATTTAAGTTTTATCTACTAACATATAGTACATTACCTAATTTTATTATTAGTATTTATATTTTATCCCATTTTTTCATTTCCCTAATCTTTAACTCATCGACTATTTTAGTATAAATCATTGTTGTTTTTAAATCTTTATTTCACAATAACGTACTTACAGTCTAAATTGGAATTCCCAGGGAAATTCCATTAGTTACAAATGTATGCCGGGCACAATGAAATGTTATTATTTTATTTATTCCGGAAATTTTAATTATTGCCTTAAAATACTCATTGTCTATTAAATCCATTCTCTATTTGTTATTTAGTCTGTTGAATTAATATGTTTAAAGTTATTTATATAATAATATAAAAATGAGTGTTAGCCATACGAAAAGGTGGGCAGGCCGGAAAAAATGGCTGCGTGCCATATAGGGTTGTGCGCTGGCAGATGATTATTTTTTCTTGATTCTTTTGCTTACTTTTCTCATCAAGGAGAAAAGTAAGAACCTGCGCTGTTAAGCGCGAAAGTACTAAACTTAAGCTGTCCGACCAGGATTCGAACCTGGGCAGGCAGAACCAAAGTCTGCAGTGCTACCATTACACCATCGGACAGTAAATTTTTTTCAAAAGCCGAGTGCAAATTTATAAAAAAAACAACAACAGCAGATTCATTAAATAATTATTCTGAATTTTGGGTTTTAATTAACTGAAGTCCCCTGTCTGTCATAAGCCACTTTTTCCCGGCCATATCATCATCCCTGTAGAAGTTAGCATTATCAATATTATGTAATATGTCCTCCATGTCATCGGATATGTAAATTGCTTTGTCTTCAGGGATTTTCAGGATCAATTCAACCCTGGGGAACCTCCATTTGTGCTCCCTGCCTATCATGAAGAACTGGTCGAAGTAAAGAACCGAATCATCCTGTTCCCACTTATATTCAAGTTCATCAAGATAGCTGTCAGCATATTTTAAACTGACATTTCTTGTATATCTTCTTATCACCAGCTGCGATTCAACATCATGGCTTTTTTCTATGTTTAACCGGGGCTTGCCCATGATCATATTGTTGTCACGATCGTAATAAATTTCAAAATCAAAAATTGAATATACTGTCATACCCTGAATAAAACTGCGGTTATCGGCTTTCTCAAGATATAATGTTGAATAACCGTTATCAATAATGGCATGTTCGGAAGTTCCCATTGCTTCAAATGCAAAGTTCTCCCCTTCCATGAATAGTAATGATACAAGAAAAATAAGGGCAAGGATCCATGCTGTTAAGGCAGTAGCCCGCAGAAACCTGCTTCTTGATTTTATATTGAAAATAAGTTTGATACCGCCATAAATAAGCCCGAGCAACGGTATTAAAATTAATATAACCAGGCAGATCATAAATAAGTTATTACTTGCAGGATCAACGAATATACCTGAAAAGTCAGGGAATGAAATGCTGGGCCAGTGTATTGAGTTGAAAATATCGATTCCTGAAAAGAATGTAATACCGAGACTTACAATTAGTACTATTCCTGCAACAATAAAAGCAATTCCTATTACATATATGATCAGTTTCAGAAGAGCTTTAAACAAAAGGCCTATTGCATGCAGAATGTCATAAAATACATCTTCCGTTTTCTGAAATCTTTCGGATTTGCGCATCTCGCTAATGTTGGTTTTCACCTTGCGGTATTCATCACTTATTGACTTTTCAATATTTTGTATGTTAACCGGTTCGCCTTTCATCTGGAGTTTCTGAGCAGTGGATGTTGCCTTGGGGATAACTATCCATAAGATCAAATAAAGAATAAGGCCAAACCCGTTGGCAAAGAATAATGCAATGAAGATGATTCTTGGCAATATAGGGTCGGTGTTAAAATAAGCTGCCAGGCCTGCTGCAACACCACCAAGATATGATTTTTCAGGATCACGGTAAAAACGCCGGTATTCTTTTCTGCTGAAAGTCGATTTGCTTTCTTCACGGGCTTCTTCTTCGCCTTCATCAAATTCAAAATCTTCAATTTTCCCCAGTATTTTGATCGTTTCACGGACATCTTCCAGGGAAATGACCTGTTTGCTACCGGTTAACCTGCCTTCAAGTATCTCAGCCATCCTTTGCTCAATATCTTCTATGATCTCATTTCCTGATTCACTGTCTTTGGTGAAATATTCTTTCAAAGAATCGAGATATTCATTTAAAACCTTATAAGCATCTTCATCAATATGGAAGTGTCTTTTTCCGATATTTATCTGAACAGTCTTTTTCATTTTAAAAAATTTATTTATTATTTATTGAATTAACAGCTTCAACTAAATCCTGCCATGAAGAATTCAGCTCAATAAGAAACTCTTTTCCCTTGTCTGATAAAGCATAATATTTTCTCGGAGGGCCTTGTGTGGATTCTTCCCAGCGGTAACTTAACAACCCGGCGTTTTTTTGCCTTGTTAACAGGGGGTAAAGAGTCCCTTCAACTACTATTAACTTTGACTCTTTAAGTTTTTTTATGATATCAGATGCATAGGCATCCCCTTCTGACAATATTGAGAGAATACAAAATTCCAATACTCCCTTTCTCATCTGTGCTTTGGCATTTTCTAAGTTCATTTCAGGAGGTTTTAATATAAATCAATTTCGTTAGTCCTTTTACCTTATATTATAGCAGATTGAAAAGGATCAACTCTCAGTGTTTTTTCCCTTTAAAGCTGCTTTTTACATTCTCAAATTCTTCCTTTACAAAATTCCCTATGTTTGACACGTTAACAGGATCTCCACGCATTTCCAGCTTCTGTGCAATTGTTTTTGCTTCGGGAATTATAATCCACAGGATAAGATAGATCAACAGTCCTGCCCCAAACAGGAAAAATACTATAACAAAAATTATCCTGATTATTACACTGTCAATCCCCATATATGCTCCCAGTCCGCCGCATACTCCACCAAGTACACGATTATCGGGGTCTCTGTATACATGCTTCTGGTAAGAGCGACTGTAGGTTTTGCGTTTTTCTTCCTTTTCCGGATCTCCGAATTCATGAGGTTCACCCATGATCCTGATGATCTCCTCAATGTCATCGATAGTCACTACATGCTTCTGAGGCGTTATTTTCTCTGACAGCAGTTCCGATATCCTTGCTTCTATATCGTTCATGACATCATGTATCTCCTTTTCGTCAGAAAAATGCAATTCAATATTTTCAAGGTAGGCATTAAGCTTATTGTAAGCATCTTCATCGATGTTGTAAACCATGCCTGCCAGGTTGATTGTTAATGTTTTTTTCATTTTTTAGGTATCTTTTAAAATTTTAAATATCATAAGAATAAAATTGTTATAATACTATGTATTAACATGAAAATGATTATACAAAGATATATAAAAAAATTAATACTATGCAATACCTAGTAGTAAAAAAATATGAATAATTTATAATTGTAATATTTAATAACCTATATGTCAATAGAATAGGATATAAGATTTTTTATTAATTTTAATCTGAAATTAATATATCGCATATGTTTGCCAGCGGTAATATCTCAAAAATGAGAACGGAACATAAAAATCCTGTGAATTATTTCCTGAGGGTTGGGGAAAAAGAGATTGAAATGAACAGGCTGATAGGGGAGAACATATCAATTAAATTTTCAGGACGGATAAATTGTGTAAAGTGCGGAAGGGAAACAAAGAAATCATTTGCGCAGGGTTATTGTTACCCCTGTTTCATTTCTGCACCTGAGACTGAGGATTGTGTGCTTCGCCCCGAATTATGCAGGGCTCATGAAGGTATTGCGCGCGACATGGAGTTCGCGGAAGGGCATTGTCTGGTTGACCATATTGTATACCTTGCTGTATCCAGCGTGATAAAGGTAGGAGTAACAAGGGAAACACAAATACCGGTAAGGTGGATGGACCAGGGAGCAAGTTATGCGATAAAACTGGCAAGGACACCGAACAGGTATCTGGCGGGATTGATAGAAGTGGCACTTAAGGATGTTTTTGCAGATAAAACTAACTGGAGAAATATGCTGACAAACAGGATAATCGAAAATTTTGATCTCATTAAGGAAAAGAAAATTGCAGCAAATACTGTTCCTCATAATTTACAGCAATATATCATTGATGATGACAGCATAACAGAAATATACTATCCGGTTGCGGAATATCCGCTTAAGGTTAAAACTCTTAGCCTGGATAAAGTAAATGAGTTTTCCGCGATATTGGCCGGCATAAAGGGACAGTATCTCATTTTCAGCGGAGGGTTTGTTTTAAATATCAGGAAACACGGAGGATATTATATTCAGATCAATAAATTGGGAACATAAGTAATGGAATTTATTATCTCCTGGTCTTGTATCTTTTGTCCAGTCCTTTATATGTTGGGCAATCCGGATTTTTAAGGCCCGAAGGGCAAATTTTATATCTGATCATGAATTCATGTGAGCCAAAATTATATAACTGGATATTGCTTAGCCCGAGATCAAATGCATAGGCAAACGAAAAACTGCCCGGATCGATACCGAAAACAGATATAACTGACATACTTTGCCAGCGTGATGAACTGAGATCACTGCGGTAAGATAATGTAAACCACCACTTATCACTGAATATGGTGTTAAAATTAATATCTATCTGTTTATTCAGGCTCTCAGTAATTTTAAGAAGAGCAGAAGGTTTATACAAAACGGTAGCCCTTTCATTTTCGAATGTTAGTCCTGAATGCAAATAGAAATGCCGTTCGGCAGGCTGAAGGTTTTCAGTTAATGAAAGCATCTTTAATGCCGAGAGCCCGGCGAAAAAGTTTTCATTGTGAACGAGAATACCTGCCCCTGCTTCAGGCAATATCTCACTATTTGTTATCCCCCCGATAATAGGATCATACACTTGTGTAAAATCAGTTTCATTTATTGATTTCCTGAGGACTGAAACAGATAAACCGAGACTGATTTTAATGTCCTGTTTACGACTGATAAGGAAATGATATGCATATATGAGATCACCTCCAATCTGCTGTGATGCCCCATTGGCATCACGATACAGGTTTAGGCCCATACCATGTATCTTATCAGCATCATTCGCAAACCCCTTTTGAATGCTTATTATTTGTGATACTGGGGCGTCTGATATCCCTATCCATTGATGCCTGTCAGTTACCTGTAAGTATGTACAGCCTTTAGAGCCTGTTATCGCGGGATTTATAAGATTGGGGTTCAGCAAATATTGTTGGTATATTGGCAGTTCCTGCGCAATTAATTGAATTTTCAGAAATATTATTAATAGAGGAACAACAAATTTTATTCTCATGTCTAATATTTAACTGTAATGTTCCCTTTCAGAGGTTTCGAACTGTCATTGAAATCAATTATGTACCAGTATGTGTCCTGACTGACAGTTTTGCCCCCGGATGTGCCGTCCCAGCCGGATGCACTGCCCTTATATGATATGATTAATCTGCCAAAACGATCAAATATTTTAATATCTGCATTATCTGCATCCATTAATGCAGGTATTTCCCACGTATCATTAAAACCATCCCCGTTTGGAGTTATAAAATCAGTTATTCCGGTATCTACTGTTACCTCGATATCATCCGAAGATGAACATCCGTATTCATTGGTCACTATCACTGAATAGATGCCTGAAGAAGCAATCTCTATGATCCGGCTTATATCGCCCGTTGACCAGCTATAGCCTGAGTAACCTTCTCCGGCATCAACTAACAGGGTTGTTCCTGCCGGAATAGTCGTATCATTCCCTATTGAAAATTCAGGGATCTCTGATATAACGATATTCTTACAGAAATATTCCTGGTTTAGAGTACCCTCGTCCAATGCAAGTGAGATGTTATAAATACCCGGTGAATCATAAATGATAGACGGCGGGTTTCTCTCCGCGGAAGAAGGGGGATATGAATTATTGCACCCTGTGAAAAATAATCTTGTAACAGTTGAATTTTCGCTGTTTGTGACAAATGTATACAGGGTATCCCCGACCCTGAAAATATCAGAAATTCCATGAGGCCCGAAAAGATTACCTGTTTCTCCCGGTGAGATAAAACCGGGTTCTTCGTTAATGCCATGATTAAAATCCAATCTTACAATACTGTTGTTACTGTTAAGTACAAAACCGGATATCATCTCACAGTCTTTGATAAGTGTAAGATCAGTTGGTTGAAAAAGGTATTCCGGATCACCGATATTTTCTCCATCAGGAGTATTTAACAATGAACCGCCGAGATCCAGCCGGCTTATTTGATGAGAATTGAAGTTAGAAATGAACAGGTACCAGTTGCCATTCTCATTCCATGGTAAAATACCGCAGGGCATGTCAAGGCTGCCTATATTCCCCAGATTCAGGCCATCGGGACGGTTTGTAAGACTATTTCCAAAATTAAACCTTGTTATTGTATTGTTGCCGGAATTTACTGTAAAGCCGTACCAGTTTTCATTTTCTTCGAATATAAACAGATCGACCGGAGAATTTAATTCACCGATATTACCCAGATTCAATGAAGTCGGATTATTATTGTTCAAAGAATTTCCAAAATTGATCCTTACCAGCCATGAGTTTTCGTCCAGGCCTCCTATTATGAAAGCGTACCATATTTCTTCGTCTTTAACAATCTGTATTCCCTGTGAATATGCCGGCATAATGGCATCAAAGTCTCCCAGGTTATATGATACAGGGGCTGACAATAAATTCGTGCCGAAAAAATACCTTATGAGATCACTGTTTGCCATGTTAGTTATAAATGCGTAGTATTCTTCATTATCCTCAACGATATCAATAAATGCGGGGCCGTTGAGATCACCCTGATTTTGAAGTACCTCCCCTTCGGGTGTATAAGTGAGGCTGCCCGAACAAAAATTCCAGTAATATGTATCTGCTATCCGTGATGTGTTGATAATATTAACCGGGACATTGTTGCACATAGTGTCAGTAACTTCAAAACCTGCCTGCGAATATCCTGTTTGAATATTTAAAAACGTCAGTATTGAGCAGAGTAACGATATATATATTTTATTAAAATTAGGCGTAAGCATTATAAATTAACTTAATATTTCAGGTACGATTAATAAAAAAAAATCAGGCAAATATGCGTATTCGCATATGAATTATTTGTAAAGATATAATAATGTATGTATCAAAAACAGAATAATGATGCTGAAGGGATATTTATTTTTATTATTATGAAGTTCACAAAGTTTATAGAAAATCTTATTTCCATGGAGGTTAAAAATAATGTCGACAAGTAATTTGGCGGTAACCGATTTTTTGTTTAATTTTTAACTAAAGTTATATGCTGAAGATGCTTATTTTTCAGCTGAATATTAACGGATGGAATTAACAAAGTATCAAAAGCTTATCGTAACTTATACATTGTATGGGTTCCTGTTCGGGCTGTTTTTTCCTGTAATAGCTTATAATATTGATCTGGCAGTTCACCATTACTCATTTTCGATAGAAAATATTATAAGGATCCACAGAGGAAATATACTGCATTATATAATTGATACTGTTCCTGTGGTACTGGCATTCGTGGTAAATTTTCTTATAAGGACATTAGTGAAGAAGGAAATTAAACTTAAGGACAAAATCAAAGAGCAGAGGGATAAGATAATGGATCAGCAGAAAGATATCATTGATGATATTCAGTATTCAAAACTCATTCAGGATGCGGTATTGCCGACAAAAGAGCTGATGGACAGTATATTGCCCCCTTACTTCATATTAAGTAAGCCCAAAAGTATAGTGAGCGGTGATTTTTACTGGGTTGAAAAATATATGAATAGTATAATAATTGCATGTGTGGATTGTACGGGCCACGGAATATCAGGTTCATTTATGCATATGATAGGTACTATCGCGCTAAATGAGATTGTCAGTAAAGGAAATTTTAAAACGGCGAGTGACATCCTCGATCAGTTAAGGGATAATGTTATAAGATCATTAAAGCAAACAGGAGAGGAGGGAGAAGTTTCCAATGGAATGGATATAGCCTTATGCATAATTAACATGCAGGATTACAGCCTTCAGTATGCAGGTGCTTATAATCCGTTGTACATTGTCAGAAAGAGTGAGCTTATTATTGTTCAGGCTGACCATATGCCAATAGGTATTCATCTTAAATTTGCTTCCCCGTTTATAAATCATAGTATTAAATTACAGGAGAGGGATATGATATATTTGTTTACTGATGGTTTTATAGATCAGTTTGGCGGGCCGCTGGGTAAAAAACTAAGAAGTAATGCATTTCAGCAATTGTTGCTGGACGAATGTGAAAATCCTGTAAAAAAACAGAAGGAGGCCTTGTTCTCTTTCTTTGGCAGGTGGAAGGGAAATAATCCTCAGATTGACGACGTTCTGGTTATGGGACTTAGAATTACTTATGGAACCACATAGGTTTATCATTTAAATATAGTTATATGTATTTACATTAAAATCATTAAAAAATGAAAAACTCAAATCTTTTTCTGAGTGCATTAATCATTACATTCCTTAGTACCTGTACTGTTGGAGTCAATAAAGATTTATTGACCGGCTTATCTTATTCTTATAAAGGATTAAGTGTTGAAGATGCCTATCTGGCTGTTAATAATGAGAAGTTAAAATCCAATGAACTGAAATTTGGCAGTCAGGCATATATTTTCATAACCGGAGTTGAGGGGTATAAAACTGATGACGGCCGGGTAAGAATAGGTTGCAGCATTGAACTTACAGATGCTGATGGGGTGGTTGTGCTTTCAACAGATGATGCTTTTGCGGCCTATGATGAAGAAGGAATTGACCCTGAACAGGCTAAAGTGCTTAATGTTTCACTTACAATAGGGACTCCGATTGAACCGGGAAAAGAATATAACTGGAAATCACATTTCTGGGACAAGGGCGGAGAAGGCACAATTGATACCGGGATAAAGATTAAGATTCTATCCGCAGAAGAATAACTTATCCGGAATTATATTATTCAGATCTCAGATAATTGTCAATATACATGGCGGCTCTTCTGCCGGAGTAAATTGCCCTTACAACAAGGCTTGTCCCTAATGTAGCATCTCCGGCAACGAATATTTTTGATTTGGTTGTCTGATGATTTTCATTGATCTTTATATTTCCCCTTTGGTCATATTCAAGTTGCAGTTCATTTGTCAGTCCTTCATGAACAGGGTGAACAAATCCAAGGGAAAGAAG
>CAZBUF010000559.1:0-1627 GCA_964495025.1 uncultured Bacteroidales bacterium
TTAGTTCGTCAACACAGAAAGTATACAGCGAATTCTTTAAAGAATTTTTAGATCATTCTAATAGCCCCAAAATTGATGAATATAATTATCAGAAAATCTATGAATATATAAAGAAAAAAACAGAAAATCTTGGATATACAAGGCGAAAGCAAATGATAGCAGCTATTAAGTTTTATTATGAGCAGGTTTTAAAAAGGGATAAGATGTATTTTAATTTAGGAAAACAAATAGAACCAATTATAATTACTGTTAATATACCTTTCCACAGGATGAAGCAGATACTTCAGCATATTTTTTCTCCTCAGGACAGGCTTTTATTGTTTCTGGCATATCATTTAAATCTCACACCTCAGGACATTTCAACTCTTAAAACAAATGAGTGCCGGAATTTTAGCAGGCATTATCACAGGGTAAATAATTATTCATGCCGTGAATATTATAACTCAATGATCTCAGATCACATAAAAATTACAGGAAAAACCGAATATTTGTTTGAATCAGGAAAACTATCATTAAGTGCAACAGAGATACGGGATAAAGTATACTATTTACTCAAGAATTACAAACTGGAAGAAATATATTTACATCAGTTAAAATCAGTTCTAGAGAGCACTGACTTTTCGTATTCCACAAAAAGGAATTATTTAAGTGCATTCATGAGTTTTATAAGGTCATTTGAATTCTCTCATCCAGCAATGATAGATAATAAGGACATAAAAGAATTCTTATTATTATGCAGCCAGAAAAGTGAGGCATATCAGAATAACATGATAAGTGCAATCAGGTTTTTTTATAAAGCTGCATACAGTCGTGATATTTCAGGGCAATTCCTTGTCAGGCCACGTCCGGGCTGGCATCTTCCGGATATTTTTGAAAAAGATGAAATGGAAGCCATATACAGGTGTCTTGAAAATAAGAAGCACAGGTTATTGGTTATGTTAATATATTCTGCCGGTTTAAGAAGGAGTGAATTGCAAAACCTGAAGATCAGAGATGTAAAAACGAAATCAAACACTCTGTTTATACGTTCGGCCAAAGGAAAGAAAGATCGCCTTACAATTTTGCCTTTGGGATTAAAAGAAATTTTGTATGAGTATCTTAGTGAATACAATCCAAAAACATATTTATTTGAAGGAGATAAACCAGGTGAAAGATATAGTTTTTCCAGCATGAACAATATATTAAAAAGTGCTGCCAGGAGGGCCGGTATAAAGCGCAGGGTACATCTGCACATGTTAAGGCATTCTTTTGCGACTCATGCCCTGGAAAACGGTATGGATATCCGTTATGTACAGGAGTTGCTAGGCCATGTTAATTTAAAAACCACACAAAGGTATACTCATATTACCAGCATCGCCCTTCATAGATTAAAAAGTCCCTTTGATTATTTGGATATAGATAAAAATGAATATAAATTTGATAAAAGTTAAATACCAAAATATGATAACCAAATATATACATTTTGTATATATCATAGTTAGGGCAAGCGTTTGCAAAGGAAAAACAAATGCATTACAATAGTGATATATACAATTATATATGTTGATACGTTTAGGCACAAGCGGAGGAGCGACCCGTAAGCCTAAGAAAACATTTAACTAATTCAATAATTAAAACATTAATAAAT